>NZ_JBBMEK010000005.1:0-35068 GCF_040096555.1 Coprococcus intestinihominis
GGTTTATGCCTTTTTTATTGGCTGAAATATTGAATTTTCAAGGTTCAACACACCGTATCGGTGTGGGAAGTTTTAGTTATTAAGTTTTAAGTCCTTTTGATTGCCTGTATCTAGTACATCGATAACACCTTCTATTAAGCGTTTCTTTTAGCAATCCCTTCGCTTGCATCCATTTTCCTGTCAGTCTTATCCCGACAGATTTACTACCGCTCATTTTAACATAAAAACGGCGGCAAAAAAAGCCCGCCGTGCAAATCTCACGATTTTTTGCACCGGCGGACAATAGCCTGCACCAGAAAGGCCAGTAAAGTTCCCGTCACCACTCCGGCAAAATCAATCCATACATCTGTCACCTGAGAAGATCGTCCCAGTGAAAAAAGCTGGATTGTCTCATCTGTAAGAGCTGTCATCAAACCGGTCAGCAGGGGCCACCCGAGAAACCGCAGCGGCCGCGTGGTATAACCCTTCACCACCAAAAACAGCAGCACGCCTTCAATGGCAAACTCCGTGAAATGGGCTGTCTTGCGGACGATAAACTCCGTAAGGGCCGCCCCTTCACTGCCAAAAATACGTCTAAGCAATGCCAGCACCGCACCGCTCTTTAACGTGGAAGCATCCGCATTGTCCATGGAATTGCTGAAAATGAAGGCAACCCAGAGGATGAGAAGGAGAGCTGTGATGATTCTGTAAGTTGTTTTGTGATTTTGATTCGTATGCATTGTTTTAGTTTCCTTTTTTAGTATCTATATTTATTTTCATTTTGTACAACAGCCTGCTGCACAAATTCTCTCTTTGAATATATTTCAGCAACTTTTTCTATGAATTTGTCGCTTCTCTCTATTATACCATCTATCTCTCATTCAGCAATACGCAAAAAATGCCGAAAACCACCTGCCTTTCTGCGATTTTCGACATTATTGACTTTGATCTTAATTATCTGCACAGCCTTACAGCCATCCACAGACCAAACAGCTCGGCAATCTGTTATATAATAATAAAAATCACACTGCCATTGCCGTCGTTGACAATCTTCTGAATGGCCTCCTGCATCTTAACCTGACTATTCTCCGACATCCGGGTAACCTTCGTCTGGATGCCTTCCTCCACCAGCTGTCCCACAGTTTTGCCGAAAATCAATGTATCCCAGATGGCTTTCGGATCCTGTTCCTGACTATTGTTCATGGAGGTGATCAATTCTTCTGCCTGGGCCTGATCACCCACAATCGGCGCGATCTCCGTCTCAATTCCGGCTTTGATCATGTGAATCGAAGGTGCCTTTGCCTTAATCTTAAAACCATAACGGTTGCCATGTTTAATGAGCACCGGAGGCTCCAGAAGCACCTCCGCTTTCTCCGGTGCCACCACGCCGTATCCTTTGGCTCTGGCAGATTCCACCGCCTGTGATACCGCTGAATATGCTGTCTGATTTTCCGACAATTGGCGAAGAATCCTGTAAAAAGCGTAGTCTCCCTTCACCGGCATTCCCATCCACTCTGACAGCAGCTCGTAATAATATTTCTGATCGATCTCCAGATGAAAGATGACTTTCCCGTCGCTCATACTCACCGTTTCAATAAAGCATTTCTTTATGTATGGGCAGGTCAGCTTCTCCTGCATCGGACGCACATCCTTCAGATGGCGAACATTCATCAGATATTCTCTGGCTGTATCTGCCACTGCCGTCTTGACTTCCCCCTCCTCCGGCAAAAGATCAAACCATTTCGGTGTATAAAAATCAATCTGGGATACCGGAAACTCCAAAAGCATCGTTGCCATAATATTCTGGATATCTTCCTGCTTCAGCTGATCGCAGTTAAACGGAAGACATTTGATATCGTATTTTTCTTCCTTCCTGCGGCACAATTCCTGGGTTTCCATGGCATAAGGCCGGGTTGTATTCACTACCACAATAAATGGCTTGCCAATTTGTTTCAGCTCACCTACAGCCATCTCCTCTGCCGCCGCAAAACTTTCCCCGGCAATCTCACCAAAACTGCCGTCCGTTGTAATCACAAGCCCGATAGTAGAATGATCCCGGATTACTTTCTGAGTGCCGATATGCGCTGCCTTTGTAAAAGGAATCGGATCCTCATACCACGGCGTCTTAACCATCCGGTCCTTATCATCCTCCATATGTCCCGACGCCCCATCCACCATAAAGCCAACACAGTCAATCAGTCGTATCTTAACCTGGATATCATCGGAAATATGAACCGAAACCGCTTCTTTCGGAATAAACTTCGGTTCCGTCGTCATAATCGTCCGCCCTGCCGCACTCTGAGGCAGTTCATCTCTGGCCTGTTCCCGTTCATGAACATTATCAATTCCCGGCAGCACCATCAGATCCATAAAACGTTTGATAAAAGTGGATTTTCCTGTACGTACAGGCCCTACAACGCCAATATAGATCTCGCCGCCCGTTCGCATCTGAATATCTCTATATACACGCAATTCATCCATAAAAATACCCCTTCCATAAGTATATTACAATCATTCCATATACTATATGAAAGAGGTATGACTCTTAGACGTATGAATTATCTCTATCAGAGAATACTTTCTCTCCTGAGCAGCAGACAATTTAAGGAACATATTCTTCTATAAATTCTAATGTTTAAAAGCTTCCGTCCCTATATCATCTGGTGTTGTCAAATTGACAGGCAGTCTATCGCCTTCATGCAGATACAGTTTATATTTTACACCACTTCGCTGAACAATCTTATAAGCATTCTCCCCGATCGGCTCAACCCTTGCAATTTCACGCCACATATCGAAATGTGTGATATCCGAAACACCGTTTGTATAGATTTTCTCCGGCAAAAACATCAGTACCACCCAAAGAATCGGCAGGCACAACAGACACCACTGCAAAATTCGTTCTAATCCACTGTCCGCTATCTTATCCGCGCTAAACCAAAGGCCAAAACCTGTATAAACGACAACCAAAACAACAGTCGGCACAATCAGCCATGGCTTCTTAAAATGCCACTGAGCCTTGAAAAGAAATGTCCCCTTTGACTTCGAAGGCAGAAGATACATCACAAACCTTACCAGAAAATACACTGACATCACCAAAATAAACGGCATCGTTCCCGAAACCAGAAAATCTCTCATAAACTGCCTCCTTTCAAACACCAATCATGACTGCGAATCGGTCATCAACTTACGTTGATATTCCTTTGTACACACTTTTTCTTCTTGTTCTACATTCTTATCATAATAATATTTCATTTCTTCTAATGAATATTGACGTTTACTTGAATATCTATTTCTTCCTTTCGGACTAATATAATAACAACTGCATTCCCATTTAGGTTCTATAACAGGATGCAATGTACTTTCCTCAATTAATTTTCTTTCCCATTTAGAATATAATTTATATGTAACTTTATTCATTTTTGCCTCAGAAATTCCTGCATATAAAGGTAATTTATCCAATTGCTCATTATAATGTGGTAGTAATTCCTCATTTTTCTTTACGTTATCCATAATCTCTTTAGAAACAAGCATTAGTTTTCTAACTTTTTCTTCAAATAATTTATCATAATTAAATTTGTCAAACTGAGCTTTAGATTTTACGTTTTTTGAAAATATGTAAATTCTCTCTATATCACAAAAATGAAACGAATCGTTCAATTCTATCAAAGCCTTATACCGCAAACTAGTATTCTTTACTATTTGCATTGCCCTATAGTTTCTTTTTTGATCTAAAAATCCTACCATATTCTTAATAAAGACAATTAATATTATACAAAAAATAACACCGAAAATAATTTGTATACTTTTGTCTTCAAACATGACTTTTCAATACTCCCTTTTCTTTTTATTATAATAAAAAATTCCAGGCGCTACAACCAGCTAAACACATTTTATTTTCAATAGATACTTCCGACACTTTCTCCAATCAGCTGTGTTCTCCATCAGAGAAATAGAAAAATTGTGAAACTCTCAGTCTCCAAAAAAAATCCGTGTTCAACGCATTCATAAGCAGGTGGTTTCTAATGCGGCCGGTACTTAGGTCCTGTTCTTTAGGACCTTATGTACTGCTGCCAGCATTAGGCAGTGCAAACGTGCCTGCTTTGAATCGTTGAACACGGATTCTTTCGATAAACGTGAAGTTTCGCAATTCGTACTCTATTACCGTTTCTTTTTCTCAAATTTATTCTCTGTCCCATTCATCAGCCGCTTAATATTCGCCCGATGCCGCCACCAGGCCAGTGCCGTGAATATCAGACTGAGTCCAAACACCACCCACTGTCCAGGATAAAAGATCAGCATAAGAATCGGGAACAGTGCCGTAATGGTCAAAGAACCCACGGAGACATATCGTGTTGTAAAGAATACAACCGCAAATACAATCGCAGCGATCAGGGCGATGCGCACATCCAGTGCGAACATAAAGCCACCGGTTGCCGCAATGCCTTTGCCGCCCTTAAAATGCATATAAAAGGGATAATTGTGCCCGATAACAACGCCAAGAGCTGTAACGGTCTCCAGAATCTTCGTCACATCACCAAGTCCCGGGAACAGCAGATATCTCACAATCCAAACGGCAAATACTGCCTTCAGGGCATCCCCAAGAAAGACAATATAGCCGGCCGGCTTGCCCAGGGTTCGAAGGGTATTGGTTGTTCCGGCATTGCCGCTGCCGTAATTGCGGACATCAATTCCCTTGAATAATTTGCCATAGAAATAGCCTGTCTGAAAACATCCGAAAATATAACCCAGTACCAGACAGATAATGACTTTAATTGCCATTTTTAACCCTTATCCTTTCTTTCACGATAGATAAAGTGAAGCGGCGTACCGCGGAATCCGAAGGTTTCACGAATCTGATTCTCGATATAACGGGTATAAGAGAAATGTGTCAGTTCTTTATCGTTGATAAAGATGACAAATGTCGGCGGCTTGACAGATACCTGTGTAATATAGTAAAGACGCAGACGTCTGCCCTTATCTGATGGCGGCTGTTTCATGGCAACAGCCTCACTGAGTATCTCATTGAGAACACCTGTACCTACACGCATTGCATGATTCTCAATAACCGCATCGATGGTATCAAAAAGCTTCGGCAGTCTCTGACCTGTCTCTGCCGAGATAAACAGCATCTCTGCATATGGCATAAATGCCAGCTTCTCTCTGACATCCTTGGTAAACTTGTTCATGGTCTTGTCATCTTTCTCGATGGCATCCCACTTGTTCACTGCAATGATCATACCCTTGCCGCGCTCATGGGCAATACCTGCGATCTTGGCATCCTGTTCTGTCACACCTTCCTTGGCATCAATCATCAGAACCACCACATTGGCACGCTCCACCGCCGAAACCGTACGGATAATACTATAACGTTCAATATCCTCCTTGATCTTGCTCTTACGGCGCAAACCTGCTGTATCGATGAAAACATATTCCTTGCCGTTGTGCTTGATCACCGTATCGATGGCATCACGTGTTGTACCGGCAATATTGCTGACAATAACACGATTCTCACCTGTCAGTTTGTTGATCAGGGATGACTTGCCTACGTTCGGCTTACCCACAATGGCAACATGCGGACGTTCATCTTCCTCTTCTTCTGCTGTACCCGGTTTAAAATGCTTGATGACTTCGTCCAGCATATCACCCAGTCCAAGCTTGGAATTGCCGCTAATCGGCATCGGATCTCCCAGTCCTAAATTATAGAATTCATAGACATCCGCCATCATGGTCTTAAAATTATCCACCTTGTTGACAACGAGAACAACCGGCTTGCCTGAACGACGGATCATATTGGCAACCTGAAAATCCGCATCTACAACCCCCTGACGCACATCCGTCAGAAAGATGATCACATCCGCTGTCTCAATGGCGATCTCAGCCTGCTCACGCATGCTCTTCAAGATCAGATCATTGGTAGATGGTTCAATACCACCTGTATCAATCATTGTAAACTGTGTATTCAGCCAGTTTACATCTGCATAAATTCGGTCTCTTGTTACTCCCGGCGTATCCTTGACAATAGAAATCTGCTGTCCTGCCAGGGCATTGAATAAAGTTGATTTACCTACATTCGGCCTACCTATAATAGCCACAATTGGTTTACTCATCTATCTCACCTCTTCCCAGAATTTTATCTACCAGGTCCTGTCCGTTTGATTGTACAATCGAAATCGGAATTTGTAAAGTATTTTCAAGTTCAGGAATCGTTATATCATCCAAAAGTATCTGCACATCCTCACCACTTCGAAGAATATTGACCGGAAGCAGCAGCGTCTCACCGAGATCTTTGCCCTGAAGCTGTTCCTTCAGATCTGTTCCTGTCATCAGCCCTGAAACCGTTATCTGTTCTCCAAAAAAATGATTCACAATTTCATAGACATCTACAGTCACATTAGGGAACTTCTCACAAAGCTCTTCTGCCAGTTTTCGAATGGTTCCCACAGCAGAATGTCCTGTTGCAATCGTCACATGGCGCTTTTTGCCGTCTGTAACAGCTTCTTTCAGTCCCTCATGAAACTCCTCCGTCAGAAGCCGGATCATACCAACGCCATTTTCCAGCTGAAGATAACCGTCATAGCGTTCTTCCTCCGGCATCTCATATCCCGCCAGAAGATACCATTCATCCGAAGCATGGATAAAGTGTGTACCATACTCCTCATACAGCTTCTTCTGCCATTTCTCAATGCAGGCAATAACTTCTCTGGCGTCCTCCCTGTTAAAAGGTTCCAACGGATAAAGACCCTCTCTGTGGTCAGAAAGGCCTACCGGTACCACAGAAACGCTCTCAATGTTCGGGATAAAGCCGGACAGGTCACGAATACTTCTCTCCAGTTCTTCACCATCGTTGACGTTCTTGCAGAGAACGATCTGACCATTCATGATAATACCGCCCTCATAAAGTTTCTGAAGCTGCTCCATGATCTTGCCCGCAAAACGGTTGTGCAGCATCATACACCGCAGTTCCGGATTGGTTGTATGCACTGAAACATTGATGGGTTCCAGCTTGTATCGAATGATACGCTCCAACGCCTCGTCCTTCATGTTCGTCATAGTAATATAATTGCCCTGAAGGAAGGAAAGTCTGGAATCATCATCCTTGAAATACATCGTCTCACGCATGCCCTTCGGAAGCTGATCGATAAAGCAGAAAATACAGTTATTGCTGCAAGAGCGATAATCGTCCATCAGACTGGACTCGAATACGATACCGATATCTTCATCGTAATCCTTCTCAATCTCCAGCACTTCTTCCGTTCCATCAGCCGTGCGGATCAACATTTCAATATATTCATCATTGACCAGATAATGATAGTCAAACACATCCTCGATATCCTGGCCATTGATAGCAAGGACTGTATCACCGGGCTGCAGCTCCATTTCCTCTGCAATACTACCGGGAACAATTGACTGGATCACATGTAAATGTTTCTTCATAATTCTTCTACTCCGTTTTCTAAACAGACGTATCGATCAGGGACAGAAACGCAGATAAACCGCCTCTTTGCCCATTTGTCTTTCGATGGGACCACAAAAGGTCCGGATGACAAGCTGTGCAGAGATCTGTCACAGACAAATGTTCAGGAAGAATGCCTGCATCTGTCAGTACATACCAATTGGCTTTCCACAAATCCAGCTGATACTTGCCATTGCCTTTATCAAGCAAAATATCTGCTGCCTCATCGGCTGTAAAATTGGCTCTGAAAGCCTCCGCCACATCATCGCTGACCTCATAACAGCTCTGGCAGATAGAAGGGCCAATGGCTGCAACGATATCCTTCGGCTCGGAGCCATAAACCTCATGCATCTTCTCAACAGTCTTCTGTCCGATATGACCAACTGTTCCCTTCCAGCCTGAATGAGACAGACCGATGGCTTTTCTAACCGGATCAACGAAATAAAGGGGCACACAATCCGCATATGATGTCACAAGAACAATTCCCGGAACATTGGTGATCATGCCGTCCACATCACTGTAATCCTGCGGTCTCAAAATGCCTTTGCCCCTGTCCTCCTCTGTGATGACACGGACATTGGTTGTATGCGTCTGATCAGACAAAACCATATCCTCCACACGCATATTCAGAGCAGCAGCCATTCTGCGATAATTCTCCAACACGGCATCCGGATCATCTCCGCGCTTGAAATTCAGATTCATCGACGAAAAAATACCGGTACTCACACCGCCTTTTCTCGTTGAAAAACCATGCTTCACAATGCCTGTGGCAGACAAATTCTTAAACTGTATATACGGCACGTGATTTTTCTCTTTTAATTCTGTTGTTCCGCTTCCTGTCACTGCTACCATCCTTTCGCTCCCTGATACTCAAATGCATTCTTATATAAAATCGGCCGTTCCTTCAAAAAAGCAACTACATCAAACCGGCAAAGCTGTTCCTCACTCACCTTATGCTTCAGCAAATATTGATCTGCAGCCAGACTGATCTGTCGCTGCTTCTTCCCATCAACTGCTTCAGAGGGTGACTGAACCCTGTCAGACTGTCTGTATTTGACTTCCACAAAAACAAGATAGTCACCATCCATGGCAATCAGGTCAATCTCTGCATGACGGCATCGGTAATTCGTTTCCAAAATCCGATAGCCACAGGATATCAGGTAATCTGCAGCCTCCTGCTCATAATAATGGCCTTTCTCGACATGGTTCATACACCGTCCCCCACTAAATGAAATTGGATATAAAACTTCTTCTGTGAATCGGCGTTGGTCCAAATGTCTTTAGTGCCGCCACATGCTCCGCTGTTCCATATCCTTTATTCTTTGCAAAATCATACTCAGGAAACAGTTTGTCATACTCACGCATCATACGATCCCTTGTCACCTTTGCAATGATACTGGCCGCTGCAATAGAAAGGCTCTTGGCATCACCCTTGATAATCGGCACCTGTCTGCCCTCAATGCCCGGAATGGTCACCGCATCATTTAGGAATACTTCCGGCTTCGGTGCCAACTGACTCACAGCCTCCCGCATGGCCACATAATCTGCCTGAAGAATATTAATCTCATCAATCGTCTCCGGTGACGCAATGCCTACACCCACACTGACAGCCTTCTCCATAATCTCATCGTACAATTCTTCCCGCTTCTTCTCTGAAAGCTTCTTAGAATCATTGACATAAAGAATCGGACAGTTTATATCCAAAATAACAGCCGCTGCAACAACAGGACCGGCTAAAGGCCCCCGTCCGGCTTCATCAATACCGCAGATAACACCGCATTCTCCATACTGTCTTTCATAAGAAAGCATCTTCTGCACACGATCAAGTTCTTTGTTGTACGCATCCAATTTTTTCTGTGCCCTTTCCAGAATCTTGCCGACACCAATTCGACCATCTTCTCGGTAAGTTGTCATCAATTCCGGCAGTTTTTCTATTGATGCATTCTTGAACTTATCTCTGATTATCTCAATCTTTTCCTGAACCAATTTCTATCATTCCTCTTCTGACTGAGGCGGCTGTTCCAGTGTCACCTTTCCAAGTCTGAGACTTCTGAAATCATCAATCAACATGGAAGCTGCCTTGTCGATATTCGGCTCTCCGCCTTTCATCAAACAACATTTGGCAATAGCAATATCCGCCAGTACCTTCACACTGTCGTCACTCTCTTCAATACCATAACGAGAAGCCATCGTTCCCGGATAATTCTTACTCATATAATCTGCCAGCTTCATGGCAAGTTCTGTAATATTAAGGATATCATCCTTGATCGATCCGGAAATAGCAAGCTTCTGTCCTACTGCCTGATCTTCGAACTTCGGCCACAAAATTCCCGGCGTATCCAAAAGTTCAACATTCTTGTTCAGCTTGATCCACTGTTTGCCCTTTGTTACACCCGGTTTGTTGCCGGTCTTTGTGCAGGCTTTGCCCGCATAGCTGTTGATAAACGTGGACTTTCCTACATTCGGAATACCCACGATCATCGCTCTGATCGGGCGATTCTTAATGCCTCGTCTGCGGTCACGTTCAATCTTCTCTTTGCACGCCTCATTAACAACACCGGTAACAGCTTTCATACCGGCACCGGTACGTGCGTTGATCTGAAGTACAAAAAATCCTTTTGCCTTGAAATAGCTCTCCCAAAGCTTTGTGTACTTCGGATCGGCCATATCTGATTTATTCAGAAGGATCAGCCTTGCCTTCCCCTTCGCCAGATCATCAATATCAGGATTCTTGCTGGCCAGAGGCAGTCTTGCATCCACCAGTTCAATCACAATATCAATAAGCTTAATATCTTCCTGCATCATACGACGTGCTTTCGTCATATGTCCCGGATACCACTGTATATTCATAAATTCTCCTGTTCTTAACTGTTCAATTTCAATAATGTCCTGTGTTTAATGTACCAGACCAAGGCGTGACAGTGGTGAACGAATCAGCCATACCTTTCCGAGAATCTGATCCGAATCAATAGTTCCTATACTGTCTAATCGGCTGTCATCCCGGTTATTATTATAATCATCACATAAAACAAAATACTCATTGTCCCCAAGGGTCTCACCCTTCTCGGCGACACCGGCATTCTCTATGGCCGCATCATTAAATGTCAGTTCCAGTTCAGTGTCATCAATATACACCTTGCCGTCTTTGATCTGTACAGTCTCCCCCGGAAGACCGATAATTCTCCGCACATAGGTCGGACTGTTCTCGGATGCACCGATTCTGACAGCAACAACATCCATCCGCTTCGGTGAACCTATCTTATTAGAGAGCTTATTCAGCAATACAACATCCTCATTCTGCAGTGTCGGGTTCATCGACTGATCAATGATCACTGTCTTAATACCAAAACCACGCACCGCAAAAACACCAAGTGCAATAACTATCAGCAGCCCAAGAAGCCAGATACCGACATGGATCAATGTCTTCTTAATCTTCTCTGCACGCTTTTGCTTCTTTGATAATGGAACTTTTCTCATTTACCGCCCTCACTAAAGAAAATGGGACAAGTACATATGTATTTGTCCCAATTATCTTACTTCTGTGTTTACTGATTATTTAACCAATTCTTTAACTTTAGCTTTCTTACCAACTCTGTCTCTTAAGTAGAACAGTTTCGCACGTCTTACTTTACCATGTCTTGTAACTTCAATCTTCTCAACGATTGGGGAATGAAGCGGCCATGTCTTCTCAACGCCGATACCGTTAGAGCTCTTTCTAACTGTAAATGTCTCACGGTTGCTGCCGTTCTGTCTCTTAATAACAGTTCCTTCGAAAACCTGTGTTCTTTCTCTGTTGCCTTCTTTTACTTTAGCATATACTTTAACTGTATCGCCAACAGAAAATGGTGTAATATCAGATTTTAACTGAGCTTCTTCAATGCTTTTAATAATATCGTTCATAATGAACCTCCTTATAATATCCAGATGTTCTTAATGCATTCTCCTGCAGCAGAGGACCATCCATTTCTTACAATTACCGCCGGTGCCAAATATCACTCGTACATCAGCTAAAGAGCAACTGCAGTGATACGCTTACGCACCAGCGCATTACATTTTATCATAGGATTCACTGAAATGCAAGTCATTTTGACGATTTTCTTTGATTCCTTCAAAATTTTCACAATGTATCCTCAGGATTTTCCAACTCTGACAGATATTCTCTATCCTTCTTCGTCAAAGCCTCCTGTACTTTCTCCTGTTCCAGCAATTCCGGCCTTCTCTCAAAGGTCCGCTTCAAAGACTGCTGTCTGCGCCACTTCTCAATATTGCCATGATGCCCGGACAAAAGGACTTCCGGTACCTGCTTGTCATGCCAGATCTCCGGCCTTGTATACTGGGGATATTCCAGAAGACCATCCTGGAAAGAGTCATACTCCGCAGATTCACTGTTGTTGAGTACCCCCGGTACCAGTCGGGCAATGGTATCGATCATCACCATGGCCGGCAGTTCGCCACCGGTCAGAACATAATCGCCAATAGAAAGATGGTCTGTGACAATCTCATCCAGCACACGCTCATCAATGCCCTCATAATGACCGCAAAGAAAAATCAGAGATTCTTCCTTTGACAATTCTTCAGCAATTTCCTGGCTGAAAACTCTGCCCTGAGGCGTCATATAGATCACACGGGGCTTTTTATCCATCTTGCCGACGATATCCTGATAGCAGGCATAAATCGGCTCCGGCTGCATCACCATACCTGCGCCTCCGCCATAAGGATAATCATCCACATGTTTATGCTTATCCAGAGAATAATCACGGATATTCACTGTATGCAGGCCGATGGTTCCTTTTCTGACGGCACGGCCGATCACACTGTCCGAAAGTCCCTGCATAATCATATCCGGAAATAATGTCATTACATGAAAATCCATACTTCTCTCCTATCAGTCAACAAGTCCAGGCATGATATGAGCTGTTACCTGCTGCCTCTCAAGATCCACATCCAGGATGCATTCATCAATGACCGGCAGCAGTACTTCTTTGCCATTTGGGCATTTCACCGCATACACATCATTGGCCCCTGTCTGAATCACATCTGTCAGAATGCCAAAATCTTCACCTTCATCTGTCACAACCTTCAGTCCGATCAGATCGCAGATGAAATATTCATTCTCTTCCAACTTTACTGCCTGATCTCTGGTAACAAGAAGATCCTTGCCCTTATACTGCATCACTTCATCAATGGATGCTATCTCTTTGAACTTTAAAATGACCATCTGTTTGAAGAACTTGACACTTTCTATATGAAGCTCCTTATATTCTCTGCCTGTATCGAGGATACAGGTCTTCAGCTTCTTAAAACGCTGTACATCATCTGTTGTAGGAAATACCTTGGCTTCTCCTCTCACACCGTGAGAAGACGAAATAACACCTACGCGCAAATATTTTTCCATCGTTTTCCTTCCTTATATATATAAAACCGGGAAATTCCCAAAAATTATTCCATGTGATATCTCAATTAAATCTAAATCATCTATGACACAAAAAGCCGCCGCATATTCCGAAAGGCCAAAACCTTTCCAGAACAACCGCGACAGCTCCCAGTTTCTACTGCAATATTTCTACAATGACTTTCTTATCATCCTTAGACGCTGCAGATTTGACAACGGTACGGATTGCTTTCGCGATACGTCCCTGCTTGCCAATAACCTTTCCCATATCATCAGGAGCCACTTTAAGCTCTAAGACGATAGACTTGTCAGTTACAGTTTCTGTAACGACAACTTCTTCCGGGTGATCTACGAGTGAAGTAGCAATAACTTCTACTAATTCTTTCATTACAGATTCCCCCACTGTAAATCAATTATTTAATGATGCCAGCGTTCTTGAAAAGTCTGCTAACGATTTCTGTTGGCTGAGCGCCTGTAGATAACCATTTCTGAGCGAGCTCTTCGTTAACCTTTACATCACTTGGTTCAACGTTTGGATTGTAGTAACCGATCTCTTCGATGAATTTACCATCTCTTGGGGATCTGGAATCTGCTACGATGATTCTATAAAAAGGAGCCTTCTTCTGACCCATTCTTCTTAATCTGATTTTAACTGCCATGTTCTTTCACCTCCTGAAAAAATTAATTATATACTAAAAGGAAATTTGAATTTTCCTCTTTTGCCTGCCTTAGGTAAGCTTCCACCAAACTGCTTCATCATCTTCTTCATCTGTTCAAGCATCTTGGCCAACTTGTTCACTTCACTGAGATCCACGCCTGCACCCTGTGCAATCCGCTTCTTGCGGCTCGGATTGATCAAATCCGGATTCGCACGTTCCTGCGGTGTCATGGAAAGAATAATTGCTTCAATCCGGCTGAACTGACTGTCATCAACCTCAACATTCTTCAGCTGACTGCCTACACCCGGAAGCATGGAAAGCATATCTGCAATGCCGCCCATATTCTTCACCTGATTCAGTGATTCCAACAGATCATCATAACCAAATGTCGCCTTCTTGATCTTCTGATTCAGCTCTCTGGCCTTATCCTCATCAATCTGGCTCTGAGCCTTGTCGATCAATGTCAGGATATCACCCATACCAAGGATTCTTGATGCCATACGATCCGGATAGAACTGCTCAAGATCAGAGAGTTTCTCACCCATACCAACATACAGAATCGGCTTGCCTGTCACTGCTCGGATGGATAATGCCGCACCGCCTCGGGTATCGCCGTCCATCTTCGTCAGAATCACACCATCCAGCTCAATCTGTTCATTAAAGGACTTCGCAACATTGACTGCGTCCTGACCTGTCATGGCATCCACAACAAATATTGTCTGGTCTACCTTGATAGCCTTCTGAATATTCGCCAACTCTTCCATCATGGTCTCATCCACATGAAGTCGACCAGCTGTATCGAGAATCACCACATTCAAATCATTGTTCTTCGCATGCTCAATGGCTGCCTTCGCAATATCAACGGGATTCTGATGATCTCCCATGGAGAAAACAGGTACACCCTGCTTCTCACCATTCACCTGCAGCTGTTTGATGGCTGCCGGTCTGTATACATCACAGGCTACCAGCAGAGGCTTGCGTCCCTTTGCTTTCAGCTTGCCTGCAATCTTCGCAGAAGTGGTCGTCTTACCTGCACCCTGTAGACCAGCCATCATAATGACTGTCAGTTCGTTGCTATTGTTCAGCTTAATCTCTGTAGTCTCACTGCCCATGAGAGCAACCATCTCTTCATTGACAATCTTAATGACCATCTGCCCGGGTGTCAGACTGTTCATCACATCCTGACCAACTGCCCGCTCTGTCACGGAGTTAATAAATTGCTTAACAACCTTAAAGTTAACATCCGCTTCAAGAAGCGCCATTTTAACTTCCTTCAGTGACGCTTTCACATCTGCTTCTGTTAAACGGCCTTTGCTTCTTAAGTTTTTAAATACATTCTGCAATTTGTCCGATAAACTTTCAAATGCCATAGCTTCGCCTCCGGTTCTACAATTCTTCTACGATTGTATTGGACAGCATCTCAATCCTGTTAATACATTCTATCATCCTCTGATGATCCTCCTGATGCTCAAGAATCTCGTTCGCATAATGATTGATCTCTGCGACGCGTTCCTTCGTATGAATAAATTTCGCAACAAGATGAAGCTTCGCTTCATATCCCTGAAGCTGTTTCCTGCAGCGTCTGACAATGTCATACACGCCCTGCCTGCTGATCTCACGGTCTTCCGCGATTTCACTCAGGGACAGATCATTCAAAACAAAATCCTCATAGATCAGCTTCTGATGTTCTGTCAACAGTTCTCCATAAAAATCATAAAGCAACGCTTCTTCAATAAATTTCTCCATAAAACAGCACCACCTGTAAAGTATTTTTACTTTACAGGTGGTATTGTATCGCAGATACCCTCTATTTGTCAACAGTTTTTTTTGAAAATTAATGCAATTCTTCTATGATTAATCATCACTGTCGATTTTGTATCCGAATCCGCGGACGGTTTTGATATACTTCGGGTTGGCCGGGTCATCCTCAATCTTAGCACGGATATTGGAAATATGAACCATCATTGTCCGGTCATCATTTTCATAATATCTGCCATTGATGCATTCACACAACTGTGTTTTTGTAAAAACCCGTTTCGGAGAACGCATGAGTTTCGCAAGGATTTTCAACTCCGCTGATGTCAGAGAAAGCACATTGCCGTTTTTTCTCAACACAAAAGCCTCCGTATCCAACACCAGTTCCCCTACGCGCAATACCATCGTTTCTCCGGGTATTCTGCCGCCGCATCCAAGTTCATAGTAGCGCCTTAGCATAGCCTGCACCTCTGCTATAACCTCCAGAGGATTGTACGGCTTTATCACACAGGCATCTGCCCCAAGATTCAATCCCAGAATACGATTGGCATCATTCTCTTTATCTGCGATCAAGATGATCGGCAGATTACTGTTCAGGCGGATCACTCTGATCAATTCATATATGTTGAGGCTTTTCATCATCATATCGATCAGAATCAAATTCGTCTTCTGATGCCCGAAACAGACATTGAACATCTCCTCATTTTCTGCAATATCAACCGTAAACCCATTGCTGTTCAAATGCAGCATAAGCAATTCCTTTGTTTCTCTGTCATCCGTCACAAGTAATATATTATGCCCCATAATGTGTAGTTCCTTTCACAGTCCTATCCAGCAAACAGCCTGCCCCTTCTGTTATTTCTTGCCATGAGATATCTCATATGCTGTTCCATCAGCAATTTGCTGATCATATCTTCCCAATGCATCATTCCATCGACTGTATGCCGTCTCCTGACGGTGATCCGTCAGTGTATTTTTACTGTGGAAGAAAGCGCCCAGCCAGTCACTGACCTGCACGGCGCCTGTATGATTCAAATGGTCGCCTTTATCACGGGTATCCTTCTTCCAGTCTATCTTCGCCTGATCCGGCATCAGATTCAGATCATAATATTCCAGTCCATATTGATCAGCCAAGGCCTGTATGCCATTGTGTTTGGCATAATTCCAGTTCTTAATGCTCGGTGTGCTGACCAATATCAGCTCAACATTATTTTTCCTGCACAATTTGATCATCTGCTCAACATAATATTGGTTGATGGCCGAGATCTTTGCTTTCTGATCTGTCTGCTTCATATAGTCTTTCAAAGCCGCAGGTGCCACTTTGTTCTCATACCGGTAACCCTTGTAGTCATTGGTCCATGTATAGTTGACGGATCCAGTAAAATCATTGAGCGTCAGACTCTTCCAGCGATCATGATACCTGAAAATCTGAAAATACTTTTCCAGCTGGGACTTAAGAACCTTTTCATAGGCAGTCTTCCGATACAGGGCATTCGTCTCAAGAATGACATACTTCGGGGACTGCTTTTTCAGAGCCTTGGCCAGAAAACGCTCTGTATCATAAAGATGCTGGCCGCCGGTTCCGCAGACATAACCTGCATAGCCGTATTGACGCCAGATCTCCATCGGTGTGATCGAACTGTAGGTCTCGCTGTCTCCCACTACCAGATAATCCATCGTGTTGTCCGGTTCCCCAAGAATACCATTACTCTGTACCGCTTCCATTCCTGCCGATTTCTGATTATCCTTCGGCACAAACACCTTGGACAAAAGCATCAGAATGACCATAAAGATCACACAGAACAGGATAAAACGCAAAGCTGTCTTTAAATATCTCTTCATCTGCTGTCCCTCCTAAAATCCTGCATAAATCGGATCAACCGGTGTATAATTCATACCATACGCACCAAATATAATACAGAATAAAATAAGTCCGTAGACAACAGCCCATCGAACAACAACCTTTTTCTCTGCCAGTTTCTGACGAATGCAGATTCCTCTTTCGTTGGCAATGCTGATCACCAACACAATCAATACCGAAACCGCAACAATCAGGAAATCATACTTGTCCATACCAAGATTCAGCAGCGTACCGTCTGTAAAGGATCTGAAGTTGAAATCTGTGAACATCTTTTTCAGCATGCGCATGGCAATCCTGAGACTGCCGGCTCTGAATATCAGCTCACCAATACATACAAGCAATGCGGTTCTTACGATTCTGAAACACTTATAGCCACCTTCTTCGCGGCGAATATGCAGCTTCTCAAGGAGCTTCTTGGTATAAGGTTCAACCGCATTGGCAGAAGCGATCAGTACAAAGTGATACATGCCGAAACAAATGTAATGCCATCCAGCACCATGCCATAATCCATTGAACAGCCAAACAACAAAAAGTGCAATAGAACCGGCAATCAATGGTCCGAAATGATTACCGATTTTCTTCCTTGCCTTTGATGTAAGACGTTTCATAGGCTTTGACATAGAAATCGGGTAGAAAATATAATCTCTGAACCATGTACCCAATGTAATGTGCCAGCGTGTCCAGAATTCCGAAATACTCTTTGAAAAAAACGGACGTTTAAAATTCTCCGGAAGAACGATACCAAAGAGTTCCGCACTTCCGATAACCACATCCATGGTTCCCGAAAATTCCATATAAAGCTGACAGGTATAAGCAATAGCAGCCACAACCATCATGCCGCCGTCATAATCCGCATAACCGGAATACAGTGTCTTGATCATAATGTTCAATCGGTCTGCAATGACCATTTTCTTCATGACACCATACAAAATACGTTCAGCACCAAAGACAAGATTCTGAACACTGCTTCTTCTGCCTTCCCATAAGCTTACCGCATCATCATTATATCTGCAGATCGGTCCCTCCATCATGGACGGAAAGAAAGCCATATAAAGTGCCAGCCGTCCGATATTCTTATCCGGCTTCAGCGTTTCCCTGTAAACATCCAGAATATAGGACATCGCCTGCATGGTGTAAAAGGAAATACCGATCGGCATCACCATTTTAGGGATCTTCCATGTCCAGTCAACCCCTGCCAATGCCAGCAACGAATTCAAATTCTGACCGAAAAAGGCCGTGTACTTCAGCACAAGCAGCGTTCCTATATGTATGCAGACAGCCAGGAAAATAACCCATCTCTGACGACGTATATATTCAGCTTTCACAGCCTTTCTTTCAGGGCGCTCTGTTTCGGCAAGAATCCGATTACGTTCTTCCTGAAGGCTTGACAGCCACAACCCAAAATGATGGATTGAAAATGTGGAAATAAGCAAAAACAAAATCAATTTGCCGCTGATACTCCAGAAGAACAGGTAACTTGCCAGAAGCAATACCACCGGACGCAGTTTCTTAGGGACAATATTATATAAAAATACAACTGCCGGAAGAAATACCAACAGATATAACGGTGCAACGTAGGACGTCATTCCTAGCCCTCTTCCTGAAGTCTTTCAACCATTGCCGCAATTGCATCCACTGAATTAAAATTGGATGGAATAATCTCAACTGTAGGAATTGTTACATCAAATTCATCTTCCAGTTCAGCCACCAATGATAAAACATCCAAAGATGTCAGAATATGGTCATCAATTAATGTCTGACATGTCTCATAATCTGCCTCCGGCTGGATATCCTCTAAAATCTCAATAATCTGTTCTTTCATCATTCATAATCTCCTTCCATAATGTATGCAGCATGCGCTGCATAATTTCAATCTGCTTGTCTATTCATGATAATTCGGTGTATTCAGTAAATCGGTGTCAATGCTGTCCCGCAGCACATGGATTTCCCCATCCTCTTTTCTCAAAAGAATCTTCGGAAGATCTCTGCTCAGAAACAACGCAATGCCTTCTGTTGTTGAATAGGCCCCTGTATTTTCAAAGACAATGACATCTCCCACCGTCAGATTTCTGACCGGCATCTGCTTCACCAGTATATCATTCACTGTGCACAGAGAACCAAATAGATTCCAGTCCATGGTTTCACCTTCCTGTTTCTCAGGCAGCACATGACAATACGGATGTTTCATTGCCATAGACTGTCCATAATATACCAGCTGATGAATACCGCCATCCACAATGGCATAATTCTGCTTCTTGTTCACCTTGGCATCCACAACAGAAGTCATATAGGTTCCGCAGGATGCAGCTATACTTCTGCCAAGTTCAAAGGTCAGTTTCACCTGACTGGTCATCTCACTCAGCATTTCCGAAAACTCTGCCAAAAATGAAACTTCATCAAAATCATCGCCCTGGAAATAGAATACAGGAAGTCCCGGTCCGAATTCAAGTTCTTTCACCCGGAAACCTTCCTCCGTCTCCAGTCTCTGAATAAAGGCATCCACATATGTCAGCTCCCGTCTGAGCTTTTTGACAGAAGTCTTCTGAGTTCCTGAAAAAAACTGGATTCCTTCCACTTCCACCCATTCATTCGAACGGCTCATGCGGATCGTCTGAATCAACACGTTCTCATCCATGCCGAACTGATTGCCGCTTGTCAATCTGAGCAGCAGTCTGATCTTCATCGTATATCGCTCGGCAAGCCCGGCCAGCAACAAATACTGTTCCATGGATTCCGCCGTAAAAATACCGATATCTACACCGTCCCTGAAAAGAGCCTCCATAACTGCCGGCGTCTTATATACACCGGATAAAACCACCTGGCGCATCGGGATCTGCAGACGACGGCAGATTGCCAATTCCCCTGGAGAACACACTTCAAAGCGTTCTACCTGTCCGCATAATTCCTTAATAATAAATGTATTCGCTTTCACTGCATAACACAATGAAACCTCCTCAGGCAGATGACTTTTCAGAAAAGCAACCCGCTTCTTCAATATCGCCATATCAAAAATATGCATCGGTGTCTGATAGGTCTGGGCCAATGCCATCATCTGTTCATCTGTCATCATGCTCTTGCCCCCTTTGCATGTTTCTCCATCAATGCTTTTCTGTCCGTCTTGCCATTCTTGGTAAGCGGCATCTGCTCCACCTTTCTCAAAGCCCCCGGCACCATGAACGGCGGCAAACTGCTACTCATCCGGTGATGCAGTTCCTTTTTCTCGATTTCGCCCACATAAAAGCCATACAATTTCGACTTCTTCTCATCAAAAATACAGCAGGCTCTGCTGATGCCCTCAATGTCCTCCATGGCGCGCTCAATCTCTTCAAGTTCGATCCGGTGTCCCATATACTTAATCTGATAATCCTTCCTGCCGCCAAAAAGGATTTCTCCATATTCATTATACCGCCCCAGATCTCCGGTTCTGTAAATCAGTTCCGGGTAACAATGATTCAGCGGATTCTGTACAAAATGCTCCGCTGTCTGCTCCGGCATCCGATAATAGCCAAGGGCCAGCGCTGTACCGCGCACACAGATCTCACCTGCCTTGTCCGGTTCTGTTATCTCATGATCCTGTTCATCCAGCAAAAAGACATGCTCATTCGGAAATGCCTTTCCGACAGGGACGCCCTCTGAATAATCACGGTTCCTGTCAATTCTGTGGTATGTACAGTTACATGTGATCTCCGTCGGACCATATAAATTAATAAAATCTGCTTCCGGCAGATGATCCATCCAGGCTTTCAGATGCTTCGGCGGCATCACTTCACCGCTGAACAATACTTTTCGAACTTTTGCAGGCACTTTATAATCCAATCCATGAAAAATACTGATCAGACAAAGCGCCGATACTGCCCAGATCATCACCGTCACTTCATGGTCACAGAGATAATCCAACAGCGGTGCCGGTTGTGAAAACAGCTGCTTCGGCACAATGACAAGGGTTGCACCTGTCTTCAGTGAAGAATAAATATCTTTCACAGAAACATCAAAATCAAAAGGTGCCTGATTAGCAATCCGATCTTCTGATGTAATGCCAAATAATTCCGTAAAAATATCAATAAAATCCAGAACACTCCGATGACTGACAACCACACCCTTAGGCTGCCCCGTAGAGCCTGAAGTAAAATTAGCATACAGCGGTGCTGTGTCTATGGAACGCTTTCTGCGCTCACTTAATAATGTCTGATTCTCATCGGTTTCCATCAGTTCTTCCATGCAAAGGATTCGATGCTCAGGCACAATCTGCAAAGCCATCTCCCGATGTTCCCTGTCCGTGACAATATACGCAGCCTGAAGAACTTGCTGTACCTGCTCTAACCTGCCGATTGGCAGCTCCGGATTCATCAACACATAAAAACAGCCGGCTTGAATAATCCCAAGAAAAGCAGCCAATGTATCGGCCCCCTTTTCTGCAAGAACAGCGACTGGCTGTTCCGATCTGCAGTATGCCGCAATCCCACTGCCGATCTTCCTGGAATACGCTAATAATTCTTTATATGTATAAGTACAGATACCATCCGTTACGGCCGATTTCTCCGGGAAGCGTTCCGCACTTTGCTCCAAATATTCTAAAACATTTCGCATTCTGCTCATTGCTGTAACTATCAGCTCCTTTCCTGCCCTTATATCCTATATAATAACACTTCAGCCAGCCTTAATGAATTCTAAAGATTTCTTGATGAAAGTCTGACATTTTTCTGAAGCTAAAAAGGCGTACAGCTTATAGACTGCACGCCCGTCTTTATCTTAATTTTCTTCTGCCGGTGTGAAGAGAGCGTCAACAAAGGCGTCTGTGTCGAATTTCTGGAGATCTTCGATTTTTTCGCCGATTCCGATATATTTCACCGGCACACCAAGTTCTGCCTGAATGGCAATGGCAATGCCGCCCTTTGCAGTACCGTCCAGTTTTGTCAGCACAATACCTGTAATATCTGCTGTTTCCTTAAACTGTTTTGCCTGAACAAGGGCATTCTGACCGGTTGTACCATCCAGCACGATCAGATTCTCACGATAAGCTTCCGGATATTCCCGTTCGATAATACGGTTGATTTTCTTCAGCTCTTCCATCAGATTCTTCTTATTATGAAGACGGCCTGCTGTATCGCACAGAAGAATGTCCACTTTTCTGGCTTTTGCTGCCGCAATGGCATCATAAATAACCGATGCAGGATCAGAACCCTCCTGGCCGGCAATGATATCAACACCTGCTCTATGGGCCCATTCTGTCAGCTGTTCAATGGCCGCTGCTCTGAATGTATCTGCTGCAGCAAGAACAACTTTCTTGCCTGCCTTTTTGTACTGTCCCGCAAGTTTGCCGATGGTTGTTGTCTTGCCGACGCCATTGACACCGATGACCAGTACCACGGATGTCTGATGCTCAAACCGATAAGCTTCCTCATCGACACGCATCTGCTCTTTGATCGTATCTGCCAGCAGCTGCTTGCATGCCTGTGGTTCCTTGATATGCTGTTCCTTAACCTTCCGCTTCAATTCCTCAATAATATTCTCCGTTGTATGAATACCCAGATCTGCCATAACAAGCACTTCTTCCAATTCTTCATAAAAATCTTCATCAATATTGGAAAATCCGGAAAAGATCGCATCAAAGCCGGACATGATATTATTTCTTGTTTTTGTCAGGCCCTCCACAAGACGTGAAAAAAAGCCTTTCTTTTCTTCAGACATAAATTACCTCCTATTTTCCTAATTCATTTTCTATCAGATTCACGGATACAAGTGTTGAAACACCCTTCTCCTGCATGGTGATACCGTAAAGAATATCCGCTGTATTCATCGTTCCTCGTCTATGCGTAATAACAATAAACTGCGTATCCTTTGTCAGATTATGCAGATATTCTGCAAAACGCTTAACATTGGCATCATCCAGCGCCGCTTCGATCTCGTCCAGAAGGCAGAACGGTGAAGGTTTCAGACTTTGAATAGCAAAAAGCAATGCGATCGCTGTCAATGCTTTTTCACCGCCGGACAGCTGCATCATATTCTGCAGTTTCTTACCAGGTGGCTGCGCTGTAATAATAACACCTGTCTCCAGCAGATTTTCCGGATCCGCCAGTTCCAGCGTACCTTTTCCGCCGCCGAAAAGAAGTTTGAATATACGGTCAAATTCTTTCTGGATCTGCATGAACTTCTCCTTGAATTGCTTCTGCATGGAACTGTTCAGATCTTCAATAATGCCGGCAAGCTTCTCTTCCGCTTCCACCATATCATCATGCTGAGTCTTCATCGTCTCATAGCGCTCGGCCACTGCCTTATATTCTTCAATGGCATTGACATTGACATTGCCCAGGGCTTTGATCTGTCCTTTAACATCTGCTGTCATTTTTTTCAGTTTCGCCAACGGCAGTGCCTGCAGCGCATCATCTGATAATTCCCTGGCTGTCTGATAAGTCAGGCCATACTCTTCCCACATATAACTGCTGAGTTGGCTGCGGCTCTCTTCCAGCTTTTCTTTCTGACTGCCAAGTCTGAACTGTTCTTTGTCCAGCTGACTGATCGTCTCAGACAATTCTTCACGTTTTGCAAAAAATGTTTTATGCTCAGCTGCATATTTGCTGCGTTCATCTGTTTTCTGGCGAAGCACTGCCTGGCTTTTTGTCATTTCTTCTGTCAAAGCAGCAATCTGAGCCTCTGTTTCATCAATCTGTCTTCGTATTGCATCCTTCTCACTTCCGAAAACAGCCTTCTGGGCACGGTAATCTGCCAGTTTTTCCTGTAAATGTCGGATTTCGCTGCGGTTTTGATCCATACTCTTTCGAATGAAAGATTTCTTCTGTACCTGATTGGCATAATGAATCCGCATATCTGCTGTCTGACTGTTGAAATCCTTCTCCTGTTCGGAGATTTCTTCCAGTTTGGCCGTCAATGATGTCACCAGTTCCTCAGCATTCTTCTTCTTTGCCTCCAGTTCATCCATCTGAACCGTCAGCTGCTGCCTGAACTGCCTGATCTGTTCCTGCTGCGTTTTGATCTGGGCCGTCTCCCGATTAATATCCTGAATGGATTTTGCATGCTCACCACGGCTCTCATCAACCTGTTTCAGACGCAGACGCACCGTATTTTGATGGAGTGTAAGCCGGGATTCTTCAGCTGTATTTTTCTCCATGGCTGCTTTATTACTGTCTTTGTCTGACTGCAGCTGATTGATCTGCTGTTTCAGCGAGGCACCCTCTTTGCGAAGTGTCTCCACATGTTTCTGCAATTCTTCCATTTCACGATGCCTGCCAAGAAGGTTGCCTGTATTCTTATAGGCACCACCGGATAATGAACCGCCCGGATTTAAGGACTCGCCTTCCAAAGTCACAATTCTTAAAGAATAACGATATTTCTTGGCCAAAGCCAACGCATGATCAATATGATCCACAATAAACACCCGGCCAAGGAGGTAATCCGCCAGATGTCCGAACTGACTGTCCACACGGATCAGATCGCTGGCCAGACCAATAACGCCTTCCTCACCACAGATTCTGTCCACATTCTCTGCCCTGCGCCCCCTGATGCTCGTCAAAGGCAGGAAGGTTGCACGGCCAAAACGATTCTTCTTCAAAAACTGTATCATACTCTTTGCCGTCTGTTCATTATCCGTAACAATATTGGAAATACTGCCGCCAAGGGCTGTCTCTATGGCAATTTCATATTCTTTGCTGACATGGATAATATCCGCCACAACGCCAATGATACCTTTATAGTCACTCTTACGCTCCATAATCTTACGAATGCTGACACCGTAACCGTCATAGCGCTCCGTGATATTCTTCAGTGTCTGATAACGTGCTGACTCTTCATGGAAAGATTTCTCAGCCGCATTGAAAGCCTCTCTGCATTTCATCAGATCATCGGAAATTTTGGCAGCTCTCTTTTTGCAGGCGGACTGTTCTGCCTGCAGCCTCTCAAGCTCCAGTTCAATGCCCTGTGCTTCCTTCTTAAATGCCTCTACCAGCTCACCTTCTGAAGATTCTTCACTTTGAAGTGCGATCAGTTTCTGATTCAATTCAGACTGTCTGATCTGTGTCTGTTCCTGCATTGTCTCATAACGCTGCATACGTCCTTTAATATTCGCCGTCTCATTCAGAAATTCAATAATATCACTGTTCTGTGAATCAATCTGATCTCGCAATGATGTCATCGTACCGGACATACTGTTCAATGCTTCTTCAGAGCTGTTCTTATGCTGCTCCAGTTCCTGCAGTTCCTCTTCCAGGGCTTTCAGTTCTTTCTCACTTTCCTCGGAAAGTTTCTTCTTCTCTTCGATTCCCGCCTCTGTCTCAAGGATCAATGCATCAAACTGTTCTTCCTTGCTGCTGATGCCGTCTGTCTTAGAAACCAGTACATTTTTGCCGCCTTCAAGACGCTGTTTCTCTAAAGCCTGCTGATTGCAGACCTCCTGATCTTGTGAAATCTTCTGATCGTACTGCTCCATCAGCGCTTCCATCTGGGCATACGCACTTTTGATCTTCTCAAAATTCTCCTGGGAATCCTTCAGCTGTGTACTGACAATATTCATTTTCTCATCGATGGCAGCACTATCTTTTTTCAGTTGGTAAAAAGACAACAGGTACATATTGGCATCATATTGCTTCAGTGTATCTCTGTGCTTCAGATAAATTCTTGCAGTCTCGCTCTGTTTCTCAAGCGGTCCTACCTGTTTCTCAAGCTCGTACAAAATATCCCGCACTCTGCTGAGATTCTGCTGTTCTTCCGCCAGATTCTTCTCCGTCAGGGCTTTTCGACGTTTGTACTTGACAATCCCGGCTGCCTCATCAAATAATTCTCTTCGTTCTTCCGGTTTACCGCTGAGGATCTTGTCAATCTGACCCTGCCCGATAATCGAATAGCCTTCCTTACCGATACCTGTATCAAAGAACAGTTCCTGCACATCCTTCAATCTGCAGTTATGGCCATTGATCTTGTATTCACTTTCTCCTGAACGGTACACACGCCTTGATACTGTCACGATATCATATTCCACTGCCAGCTGATGGTCTGAATTATCCAGAGTGATCGCCACGTAGGCAAAACCCAGAGGTTTCCTGCTCTCAGTACCGGAAAAAATAACATCTTCCATCTTGGATCCTCTCAGCTGTTTGGCACTCTGCTCACCCAGTACCCAGCGAACTGCATCCGCTACATTACTCTTTCCGCTGCCGTTAGGCCCTACAATGCCCGTAATGCCTTTATGAAATTCAAAAACCATCTTGTTGGCAAAGGATTTAAAGCCCTGTACCTCAATACTTTTTAAAAACATACACTGTCCCCTAATGTTCCTGCTTGTTCTTTAATGCCAGGATTGCATGATAAGCAGCCTCCTGACCGGCTGCCTGCTTCGTTCTGCCGCTGCCTTTGCCAATCACTCTATCTCCCAGCTTCACCTGCATCACAAACAATCTGTTATGCTCAGGTCCTGTCATATCCACCACTTCATAGGTGATCGGATCTTTGTGGTCCTTCTGAAGGAGTTCCTGCAAAATTGTTTTGCTGTCCTGGAACATGGCTTTATGTTCAATATCATTCAAAACATGGGTCATAATAAAGCTGCCGGCTTGTTCAATACCGCCGTCCAGATAAATAGAACCGATGACAGCCTCCAATGCATCTGACAGGATAGAATCTCTGTTGCGGCCGCCGCCCATATCCTCACCTTTTCCCAGCATCAGATATTTGCCAAGCCCGATCTGTCTTGCACAGTAAGCCAATGTAGGCTCACAAACAAGGCTTGCCCGCTTCTTGCTCATCTGACCTTCTGCCATATCAGGGAAATTCTTAAACAGAAAATCACTGGATACAACTTCAAGTACCGCATCCCCAAGAAATTCCAGACGTTCATTATGATGAATCTTATGCAATTTGTGTTCATTGGCATAAGAACTATGTGTCAGTGCCGTAAACAACAGATTCTCATCCTTAAACTGATAATCAATTTTCTGCTGCAGTTCTTTTAATAATGTATGATTTGCCATTCTTCTCCCTCTTCCTGTTAGATCAACTATTGTATCATTCTTCCGTCTTGTTTTCTGAAGCTGAAAGTAATTCCTTGTCCGCTGTAATAGACGCTGCAATCCTGCCTGAAATATTCTGCTGTTTGAATGCGATACACTGCAGAATAGATTGCTTGAACTCTTTGGCATTGGAACTGCCATGACTCTTAACAACCAGTCCCTTCAGTCCCAGCATCGGTGCACCGCCGTAATCAGAAGCATCAAAGTCTTTCAATGTCTGCTTCAGTTCATTCTTAATAAGAAGCGCCCCGATCTTTGTTTTCAGTGAAGACATCATGGTCTCCTTGACCATGCCCATCAGTGCACCGGCCACGCCTTCATACATCTTCAAAATCACATTGCCTACAAAAGCTTCACAGACAATAACATCTGCATAACCGTCTGGTATATCACGGGCCTCAATACTGCCGATAAAATTAATATCCCCGCATTCTTTCAGAAGAGGATACGTCTGTTTCACCAGTGCATTGCCCTTTTCCTCCTCAATACCAATATTCACAATGGCTACCCGGGGATTCTTACGGCCCAAGATATGTTCCATATAAATGGCACCCATTCTTGCAAACTGCACAAGATTGGAAGGCTTGGCATCCACATTGGCACCGCAGTCGATCAAGAGTGAAAAGCCTTTGGTTGTCGGAATCAACGGTGCAAGCGCCGGACGCTCAATACCTCTGATACGTCCGATCAGCACCTGGCTGCCCACCAGAACAGCTCCGGTACTGCCTGCTGAGACAAAAGCATCCGCTTTGCCTTCACGCACCAGTCTCTGCGAAACAACAATGGAAGAATCCTTCTTCTTCTTGATGGCGATGGTCGGCGTCTCATTATTGGTGATCACTTCTGATGCATGGATTACCTGAAGACGTGTTTTATCATATTGCGCACCGGTGAGACACTTCTCAATAGCCGTCTGATCACCCACCAGTAATACCTCGATTTCTTTGCTCGCATTTAATGCATCAACAACGCCCTGCACAACGGCTTCCGGCGCATGATCGCCGCCCATGGCATCCACGGCCACTCTTACCAATTCACTCATAGTCTATTTCCTTCCTGTCCTAATTAAACCAACCCTTGATCATATCAATGATCTGCTGGAAAATACCTTTTGCTTCTTCTGTATCGATATGGATCTTGCTGATATCAAAACCCATATCCTTCAATGTATCATAAGCCGCCTGTGCCTGACTCTTCAATGATCCCAGATCCAGATTCAGGCCGCCCAGCTTCTCAAGAAGTGCTTTTAACTGGTTAAACTGATCTTCATTCAATGTGATCTCAAACTTATCCGCCGCATCATTGATAATCTGATCCAGATCCTTATCCTTGCTGTTGTCGCTTGCAACCTGTTCTTTCAGATAGGCTACCATTCCTTCCACCTTCTCGTTGTCAGCATTGGTATTATCTTCCAGACTGCCTGTGGTCACCATCTCATCCACGGCCGCATCCACAACCTTTTCATCCACAGTCTCACCTGTCATCTCTGAATAAGCTTTCAGTGCTCCCACCAATGCTGCCGTACCGGATACATTAAACGGACCGGCCACAACTACATTCACATCTTCCACACCGGCTGTCGCCAGCGCATTGGCATACATACCGGTTGTACAATAAATAACATTCTTCGTTGTCACATTGATGCCGCTGCCCTTTTTGCCTTCCGTAATCAATACCGAAGACCAGGCCTGATCACCGATCTGTGCGCTTGAAATATAGCTGTCCAGGTACTGATGTTCTTCTTTATTAGTCACATACACGACTTTATAATTCTCCAAATCCTTCTCATCCACACCAAAGAGTTCCAGAACCTTTGACTTCTCTTCCTCTGTCAGATCGGCACCAAGAGATATATAACCGCCGGAAAAACTTCCGGCATAAGCATTCTTTGTACAGATGACTGCTGCAGCTGATACTGTCATCAGCATGACAAGCAGCATAATCAAATAACGTCTGATTGATCTACGCATGATTTTGTCCTCCTTCATCATACACATATGCGCACAATACATATGTCTCATTCTAACTGCACGCTTACCATTATGCACCTTAATATAGTACCATAATTTTTCAGAAAATACAGCTTTTTTTATCAGACAACCTTTCCGTCGTATGAAATGGTACAAAAAAAAGACTCCGAAGAGTCTCTTTTCTGATGGTTGCAGTTTATTATTACTGAACCTTAACAACTTCTTTTTTATTGTAAGCTCCGCAAGCCTTGCAGACTCTGTGAGGCATTACTAAAGCACCACATTTGCTGCATTTGGATAATGAAGGAACAGACATCTTCCAGTTTGCTCTACGGCTGTCTCTTCTAGCTTTTGATGATTTATTCTTTGGACAAATAGACATGGTTTACACCTCCTTAAAATTATTAAAAATATCCCGGATAGCTGACATTCTTGGGTCTAATGATGCACGGTCACAGCCGCACTCACCCTCATTTAAGTTCTTCCCGCATTTCAGACATAAGCCCTTACAGTCTTCTCTGCAAAGTGTCTTCATCGGAAAACGCATTAAAATCTCGTTGTAAACGAATCTGTCTACATCCAGAGAGCTTTCTTCCATAAAACTGGTTTCATCCAGGTCGTCCAACTGCTCCGCTTTCAGCTTCTCAAAGTCCACCTTCTGACTGAAATCAAATGCCAGTCTTGTCGGAACAGATGTCAGACATCTGCTGCACGGTATATCGATTGTAACATCCACATGGCCGGAAAGATTCACAACACTGTGGCCCTCATTCTGAGCCTTCAGCTCCACCGGACTCTTCCGGATAAAATTATAACGCTCACCATCCAGACAAAATACTTCCATTTCAATCTCAGGATTAAACGTTTGTACCTTATAATCAGTTGATATTATTTCAGATATATTGATTTGCATAGATATCTCCTAAGTTTCATACCTTTGTAATTATACATATGAATGCATTATTTGTCAACAGTAAATTTGAATTTCTGTCAAGTATTATTACTTGACAGCTTGGATAACTCCGGCCATAAATACTTTTTTGGCTTGTTTTTTCCACCAAAGCCCTTATAATATTTATATAAAAAAAGAAAGACTGGAGATTTTTATGACTATTGCAGCAGTTATTGCCGAATATAATCCTTTTCATAACGGGCACGCCTATCAGCTCAGAGAAATCCGCAGGCAAACCGGCGCCGATCTGATTCTTGTCATGATGAGTGGTGACTTTGTTCAGCGTGGTGCCCCGGCCTGTACAGACAAATACACCCGATGCCGTATGGCCCTGGCCGCCGGTGCAGATATGGTCTGTGAACTCCCGGTTTACGGTGCCCTGGGCAGTGCGGAAATCTTTGCCGAATCCGCTGTTTCTCTGCTGAATCAGCTGGGCTGCATTGATTTTCTCTGCTTTGGTGCCGAAACGATTGACCCTCATCTGTTTCATGCCATTGTTTCTGTGCTGTCCGATGAACCACCGGAATACCGGACACTTTTGCAGGACGCACTGAAGACTGGCATGAATTTTCCTGCAGCCAGAAGTTACGCCCTTGGACGCCTACTGAAGAATACGCATTGCAGCCATATTCTAAATCAACCCAACAATATTCTTGCCATTGAATATATGAAGGCTCTGTGCAAAATGGGCAGCCCGATCAAGCCGATTGCAATCAGACGCACCGGTGCCGGTTACCACAGTATGGAGACAACTGCCGGCTTTCAATCCGCCACTGCCATCAGACATCAGCTGTCTGATGGCACTTTGAACCCATCCGAATGCATTGCCGGACTGGATATTCCGGATACATCCAAAGTATTATTGCAGTCTTACCTTACCCACCGACCGATTCTGACTTCAAACGACTTTTCGGACGTTCTGGCCGCACAACTCCTTGACGTCCATACCGACTTGACAGAATATGTCGATATCAGCAGTGATCTGGCCAACCGGATTGACAGTTTCAGATATCAGTTTTTATCAACAGAACAGTTTATAACACTTCTTTCTGCCAGGAATCTGACTTCCACCCGGATTGCCCGGTGTCTCTTCCATATCATTCTGGACCACAGGCGCAATTATCTGGATACATGGAGAAATCATCAATATGCCGGTTTTCTGCGTATTCTCGGCTTCAGAAAACAGTCCGGAGCAATCTGGAAATTCTTTCAGCCATCGGTCAGAGCGCAGCTGATCACCCAGACATCCCAGGCCTATGACCATCTGACAGGGATCGGTTTGGACATCTACAACGCGGACCTTCACGCATCACGACTCTATCGCCAGATTCTGAAATGCCGCTCACAGTCATTTCTTCCTGATATCACCTCAGAACCTGTCATCATCCTGCCATAACCTTATTCCCTCCTGCATATATATAGCCAGGAGGGGATTCTATGAAAAAACATCTGACATCTATTCTGCTATTACTTCTTCCTGCTGTTCTGATCATATACGCACCGCAGGCTGTCCGTGGTGCCTCAGCAGGTCTTGTACTGTGGTTTAATCAGGTATTGCCCGTTCTTTTTCCCTTTGCACTGATTCTGCAGCTGATCATGTCTGTCAATGCCCTGTCCGGCATCAGCTGTCTGACAGGGCCCATTATGCAAAAATGCCTGCACTTATCACCGGCATGCAGTTTCTGCCTTCTTGCAGGATTTTTATGCGGTTTTCCAATGGGAACAGCCGTATCTGTCCAGGCACTTGAAAACGGGCTGATCTCCCGCAAGGAAGCACAACTGCTGTCCGGGGTCTGCAATCATGCCAGCCCCATGTTTTTTGGCGGCTATATTCTTGATCAGATATTGCCGGATCATCCGCTGCATTCCTGTCTGATCCTGATCTTTTATGCGAGCCCGTTTCTCTGGTTTCTGCTGCGCTGCTTTTTTCTGCATCACCCTCCTGCCTCAGTACGGGACCGGGCCGTTGCAAAAAACACTCGTCCTTCTGCGCCTTTGCCCTTCAGAACCATTCTTTTGAATGCTTCTGAACTGATGCTGAAAATCGGCGTCTGCATGATGATATTCTCTATTTTGCAGGCAATCATCGGAAGTCTTCCTTTTGTTCCTGCATCCCTCAGCGCTGTTCTCGCTCTTTTTCTTGAGATCACCAGTGGTTCTGCCGCTGTCCGTCTTCTTCCGCTTCAGCTTTGCCTGAAAACGAGCCTGATCATGGGTGGCACAGCCTTCGGCGGATTATGCATCGCTTTCCAGTCTTTTGCACTTCTTCGCACACAAAAGCTGTCCTGCGTTCAATATCTGGCAGACAAAAGCGCTGTCGGCATGATCACCGCAGCGCTTGTATGGATTCTGTATCAGATTGTCTGATGATACGGATTAGTCGATGTCATCGTAATCGTCATCATCATATTCATCATCGTCGATTTCTTCTTCATCCTCTTCTTCGATGACTTCTTCCTTCGTTTCTTCAGGCACAGGCTGTTTCTGGTCCTCAGTCTTGTCATCCTCTTCCTCAGTAGCCTCATCATGACCTGTCATATCAGCGACTGTATCTTCCTCATCATCAATTGCAGGAAGTTCTTCAGCAGCTGCAGGCTGTTTATCGTTCAGCTGTGAAACAAGCGCTTCATTATTGCTGACAAGAATATTCAGGTTCTCTGAAAGTCCGTTGATCAGTCCCTCTGAATTCGTCTTCGCAATATCCAGTGAACGCTGTACAACATCCTGGATATTGACAATCAGGCTCTGTGTATAAGACAGCGCACTCATACGCATTTCTTCTGCATTCTGGTTCGCAGCAGCAACAATCTCTTCTGCCTGTGCATTTGCCGCATTGATGGTCTGTTCAGCCTTCTCATAGGCCTTCAGCATAATCTCATGCTCTTCTACAAGTGCATTGGCATAATTGGTTGTCTCTTCAATCATCTGTTCTGCCTGAGCCTGAGCATCGCTGATAATCTTATCCTTCTGTGCAATAATCTTCTGATAACGTTTAATCTCATCCGGTGTCTTCAGGCGCAGTTCTGTGAGTAATTCATACAGCTGCTCTTTCTGTACAATAATCTTTGATTGTGAAAAAGGTGCCGGCTTACATCCTTCTACATATTCTTCTATTTCATCAATCAATTGCTCAATTCTGCTCATGTTCATTCTCCTTCGAATCTAACTTTTCATCTAACTTCTGCTCAACGTACGGCGGAACAAAAAGGCTGACATCACCATGATATCTCGCCAGTTCACGCACTGCGCTGGAGCTCAGATAGGAATATTCAACATTAGTTACCAAAAACAAAGTATCCAGATGTGGGCGAACGGCTCTGTTGGCCTGTGCCCACTGCAATTCATATTCAAAATCAGTTACTGCTCTCAGCCCTCTGACAATAATCTTCGCATTACAGGCATCCGCAAAATCAATCAGCAGCCCTGCAAAGGATGTTACTTCGACATTCGGTATATCTTTCGTCACTTCCTTTAACATATTAACACGTTCTTCAACAGAAAACAACGGTGTTTTTGAGCTGTTGCTTAAAACGCCGATAATAAGTTTATCGACCATCTTTGCAGATCTCTTAATAATATCAATATGTCCATATGTGACCGGATCAAAACTACCCGGATAAATTGCTGTTCTCATTTTATTTCTCCAATACCCTCTGTACGAACACATGCTGGTTCGTCTTATATTTTTTTACTTTTGTAGCGATATAACCATATGTTTCCAGCCAATCAAATTCAGTCTCAAGAGATGCTTCTATAATGATCATCGTCTCTTCATTGATAAAAGACGCATGCTGCATCAGTATCAACATCTCTTTCTCAAGCTGTTTATTGTAAGGCGGATCCATAAAAACGATGTCAAAATGTCGCTTCCCGTCATCCAGCTGTCGAATAGCTGTCTGACATTCAACAGGCATAATCTCCGCCTGAGACATCAGTTTCGTCTTCGTCAGATTCTCCTTAATACATGCCACAGCCTGCCGGTTATGTTCCACAAAAACCGCAGATGCCGCCCCCCGGCTCAACGCTTCAATACCGATGGCTCCGCTTCCGCTGAACAGATCAAGGAAATGACATCCGTAAATATCCTGCGACAGCATATTAAACAAGGTCTCTTTGATTCTGTCTGTTGTCGGACGAGTATTCATTCCTTCCATACTCTTCAATTGTATACGCCTTGCCTTACCTGCAATCACTCGCATGTCATCACATCCTGTTCTTTCATTACGCCTTCATCCTGAATGCTGTCCATTAAGCCCAGCACCCTTATTGATGAAAATATTGCGCTAGTTATATTGTATATTTTTTGACTCATTTGTCAACCGGTTATCAAATATTTCATGTTTTTTTTAGCATTGCAACTCTTTATTTATAAGATAACCTGCTCTCTGTTTTCTGATAACTTTGCTGTGATCCTGCTTCCCAGAACCGCATACTTTTCGCTTTTCAATTCCGGATCTTCTGATAAGATGTGATCCGCTGCTTTACCAGCCTCCACCAGGCAGGCTGAATCCGCAAATACATCACCGATCTTAAAAATCATACTGCCGCTCTGCCGGATACCGAACATATCTCCGGGTCCGCGCAGCTTCAGATCCTCTGAGGCGATCTTAAAACCATCATTAGTACCAAGCATAATATTCAGCCGGTCTTTAACTTTTTTGTTCTCCTGGCCATAAATAAAAATACAGTATGACTGTGCATCACCTCTTCCGACACGCCCACGCAGCTGATGCAGCTGCGCCAATCCAAACCGCTCGGCATTCTCTATCATCATCACCGTGGCATTCGGCACATCCACCCCTACTTCAATGACCGTTGTGGATACAAGAACCTGTATCTCACCTTCGGAAAAACGTTCCATAATACCATTCTTCTGCTCCGGTTTCATCTGACCGTGAAGATATTCCACTTTTATATCTGCCGGCAAAACTTTTTTCAATTTTTCAGTATATTCCTGGACATTTTCCGCCTCAATATTCTCGCTCTCTTCAACCATCGGACAGACCACGTAAACCTGATGTCCCTGTCTGA
>NZ_JBBMEK010000006.1:0-32652 GCF_040096555.1 Coprococcus intestinihominis
GGAGTTCATATTCAACGCCTTCCACACCGGCAGTCTTAATCATTTCTTTGACTGTGTTCTCAATTTCTTCATGATCCACACCATAAGGCAGACGACAATCGATGGTTGCCTCGCAGTAATCCGGCACCATATTTGGACGTGTGCCGCCGGAAATCAGGCCTACATTGGCTGATACATGGTTAATAACATTGCCGATGCCCTTCATATCCAGTTCTTTTTCTGCCACCATCTGTGAGTTAGCCAGAGACTGTAAAAGATCTTCCGGATAATGACCTTCAATCTTTGTCAGCATTTCGATATTTGCCAGAACTTTGTTTAATTTCAGGATAGCATTATCACCCTTGTAATTGCCAAGGCTTCCATGAGCAGACTTGCCGATGGATTTGAAGACAATATGCAGGTTGCCTTTCTGTCCGGATTCGATGGTCCAGTTGGTTGTCGGTTCCGCAATAATGGCTGCATTGGCTCCTTCAGCGTAGCCCTGTTCACAAAGCCATGTTGTTCCATATTCACTGCCGCTCTCCTCATCAGAAACAATATGAAGACGGATATTACCTTTCAAGTCTGCTCCTGAGTCTTTCAATACTTTCATGGCAAACAGAAGACCTGCCACACCGGCTTTCATATCAGAAGCGCCGCGGCCAAGGATTCTCTTGTCTGTAATTTCGCCACCAAATGGATCATAATCCCACTGAGAGCGATCGCCGGCAGGGACAACATCCACATGTCCGTTCAAAATCACACTGAAGCCGTCATCGCTGCCCATTTTGGCCAGTACATTCGGATGATCAGGATTACAGGAAACTTCTTCATAGCTGATACCTGCATCAGACAAATACTTTTCTACAAAATCAATGACATCTCTCTGTGTTCCTACAGGATTCTCACTCGGGATACGAATCAGATCTGAAGCCAGTTTGACAAGATCATTCCTTCTGCTTTTAGCCAGTTCCCAAACATCATTTCTTGTTACATTGTTCATTGAAATTCATCCTCTTTTCATTTTCTGCAGTTGTTCAAAATCAGATTTTGGAACTGCTGTATTTTACTCATATAAGAAACATGCAACCTGGTGACCATCACCAGCATCCTTTAACTTAGGGATTTCCTTTCTGCACCTATCCATGCAGTTCGGGCATCTGCCAGCTAACGGACATCCAATCTGATCGCCGATCGGGCTTGGAATATCGCCTTTTAGGACAATACGTTCTTTTTTTGCAAAAGGTGAAACCGGCGGAATCGCGGACAATAATGCTTTCGTATACGGATGCAGCGGATTCTCATAAATGGCATCCGCTTCACATAATTCTACAATTCTTCCCAGGTACATAATGGCAATTCTGTCACTGACATGCTTGATAACACCCAGGTCATGGGAAATAAAGATATATGTCAGATTGTACTGCTGCTGCAGTCTGTTGAACAGATTCAGCACCTGTGCCTGAATGGATACGTCCAACGCAGAAACCGGCTCATCACAGACAATTACCTTCGGATTCATGGCCAACGCTCTGGCCACATTGATACGCTGTCTTTGACCACCTGAAAATTCATGAGGGAAACGGTGAACGTGCTGAATATCAAGACCAACCTCTCTCATCAGTTCCAGAACACGTTTTTCACGCTCATTTTTATCGGAAATCAGTTTATGCACGATCAGCGGTTCCTCGATCAATTTGCCGGCTGTCTTTCTCGGATCCAATGAAGAGTAAGGATCCTGGAAAACCATCTGGACATCCTTCTTGGCTTTCTTAAGTTCTGCCCCTTTCAGTGAAAAAAGGTCTTTGCCGTCAAAAGTCACAGAACCGGCGGTTGCCTTGTGCAGCTGGATCAATGTACGACCGAATGTTGATTTACCGCAACCGGATTCGCCGATGACACCCAATGTCTCACCTTCATAAATATCTACAGACACATCGTTTAACGCATGGAGAATCTGAGGTTTACCGCCAAGCTTTTTGCTTTTGATCTCAAATTCCTTGGTCAGATGCTCAATTTTCATCAAAACTTTCTTTTCATTACTCATCCTTTAAGCCCTCTCCTTTCTCCAGTTTATTGGTCAGATTCTGTCTGTGACAGGCTACAAAGTGTCCCGGTTCTACTTCAACAAGAGGTGGTACAGACTGTGTACAGGCTTCTGTCACATACGGACATCTGTTGTAGAAATTACAGCATTTGCCTGTCAGACGAAGGTCAGGCGGTGTACCTGGAATAGTCTTTAATTCACCCTTGGATTCATCAGACAATTTCGGCATAGAATCCAGAAGTCCCCATGTATATGGATGACGCGGATTGCTGTAAAGTGTCTTTGTATCTGTAAATTCCACTGTATTGCCGGCATACATAACCATGACTTTATCACACATTTCCCACACAACGCCCAGGTTATGTGTAATCAGAAGAATGGCTGTATCCATATCTCTCTGAAGTTCTTTCAGAAGTTCCAAAACCTGTGCCTGAACGGTTACATCCAAAGCCGTCGTCGGCTCATCGGCAATGATCAGTTTTGGTTTACAGCAAACTGCCATGGCAATGATCACACGCTGACACATACCGCCTGAAAGTTCATATGGGTATGAATTCATACGTTTCTCAGGTTCAGGAATCCCAACTTTACTCAATGCCTCAACAGCCATTTTCCAGGCTTCATCTTTCGTCACATTCTGATGAGCCATGATCATTTCTGTCATCTGCTTACCAATCTTGAAAACCGGGTCAAGGGATGTCATCGGATCCTGGAAAATAACAGCAATATCTTTGCCTCTGAAATCATTTAACTCTTTTTTGCTTAATGCCAGAACATCTTTTCCTTCAAATTCAATGGAACCTCCGACAATCTTGCCTGTTCTTGGCGGGAGAAGACGGATAATAGAGCTGGAAGTCACACTCTTACCGGAACCTGACTCACCAACGATACCCATGGTCTCGCCTTTTGCTATATTAAAACTTACACCATCTACCGCCTTCGCAATACCGCTGGCTGTATAAAAGTAAGTCTTTAAATCTTTGACTGTCAATATATTTTCACTCATCGTATCACCTCGATTACTCGTATTGTGCTTTCATTTCACTGAATGCTTTTCGCACCGCTTCCATCTTCGACGAATCTGAAAGGATATCCACCGCAGTCATAGCCATACCCTTCGCTGCCGCCTCGATGGCTCTGTATCCATCGGGACTTCCTGTTGCTTCCTCAAATTCCGGTGTATGAACCCTGAGTCCCGGTCGAAGCCGGATATAGGCCTGGATGCCCGGAAGTGCATGGGTCACATTCCCCATATCCGTACAGCCAATTCCCTGTTCCTTTAATCTCGGACACAGTTCTTCACCAAGAACTTTGAAATTCTCTGCCAGTGTATCCTCCAGAACAGGATTATTGCGAATATCCTCATAAGATAAATCAATCATCTCATATTCAAAACGCGTTCCCGTAATTGCTGCCACATTCTCACAGATTTTGATGAAGCGATGGAATAATTCCCATTTATATTTCATACTGAATGACCGAATGGTAAACTCCGCAGAACAATGATCCGGTATAAAAATAGCCTGATCGCCGCCGTCACGGATAATGCCAAGAATCTTACCCTTGTCTCCAAGTTCAAGACGCATGGCATTGACAATATTAAACAGTTCAAGAACAGGCGTCAATGCGCTGATTCCCTCTTCCGGCCATGTGGCTGCATGCGCTGTTTTGCCATAATAATGTACGCGGATATCTGTTCTTGAATAGGAAATATCATTGACACATGTATCTGATGAGGCGTGAGTCAGCATCGCAAAATCAAGGCCTTCAAAAGCACCGTTTTCCAGCATAGTGATCTTGCCTCCGCCGCCTTCCTCTGCAGGTGTCCCGAGAACAGTAATTTTACCGCCTAATGTATCAATCACAGATTTCAGACCAATTCCCGCACCGCAGGCAATGGCACACATCAGATTATGTCCGCAGGCATGTCCCATGCCCGGAAAAGCATCAAATTCACCAACAAACCCTACATTCAGTCCGGGTTTTCCGCTGTCATAAACCGCTTTTACACTTGTCTCAATGCCTCCGACACCTGTTTCTACCTGAAAACCATATTTTCTCAAAAGTTCAGACATGGCTTTGCATGCTTTAAACTCATGAAAACTGTATTCCGGATGATGCCAGAGATAATCTGAAAGTTCTCTCAGATCCGGCATGATTTCTTCTATTCTTTTTTGAACTGTCTGTTTATTTTCCATTTCATTCATCCTTTATTCAAACTGAGGATCTGCGAAGACCTTCGCAGCACAATTACTGTTTCATCTTAGGATCCAGCACGTCGCGGATACCATCACCGAAAAGGTTAAAGCCAAGTACAGTGATCAAGATAAATGCACCGGAGATTGTTGCCACAAACGGTGCGGTTGTCAAACTGCTTTTGCCTTCACGAAGAATACTTCCCCATGAAGCTGTCGGTGCAGCAATACCAAGGCCGAGGAAACTTAAGGCTGCCTCAGAAATAATGGCACTGGCTACATTCAATGTTGCATATACAATAATCGGAGAAATAGCATTCGGAAGAATATGTGTAAACAGCAGTCTTGTGTTGGAAACACCGATCACACGACAGGCATTGCAGTATTCTTCATTTTTAACAATATGGACTTCACCACGAACCACACGGGCAAAACTTGGAATATTGCCGATACCGATGGCGATAATAACATTGATCAGTCCCTGTCCGAGCACTGTCATCAGAATAATGGATAACAGTACAAATGGGAAGGAGAGAAAACCATCCATGATTCGCATGATCACAGAGTCTACAATACCGCCCATGAAACCTGCGATCAGACCAAGTAAAACACCGATCACACCACCGACTAATGTACCGCCTGCTGCAACAATCAGAGAAACTCTGGCACCATAAATGACACGAGACAGCAGATCACGTCCAAACTGATCTGTTCCAAAAATATGACCTTCTGAAAAAGGTTTCAGAAATGCATCCAGTGGATGAATTTCATCCGGATCATAAGGTGCAAGGACAGGTGCAAAAACGGCGATGAAAACCATGACAACAACAATCACAAGACCGATCATGGCTGTTTTGTTTCGTTTTAATTTGTTCCAGACATTATTGGCACGACGTTCTGTTTTGAGCATTTCTGCCTGAGCATCCAGGCCGAGTGCATCCGCGGATGTCGTTTTTGTTGTATCTGCCATTTAATTACCCCCTTTCGAATCATAGCTGACACGTGGATTAATAATCATATAAACCACGTCTACCAGTAAATTGACAACGACAAAGACAACGGCAATAAAAAGGACCGTTCCCTGAATCAGCATATAATCTCGGTTATCGATGGCGGATACGATCATCGTACCCATACCAGGCCATGAAAAGATACTCTCTGTCAAAATGGCACCTGTAAAAGCGCTGGCCAGCTGAAGACCAAGAACTGTGACAATTGGAGGCAATGCATTTTTTAATGCATGCTTCCAGATAATGCTGCTCTCTTTGATACCACGGGCACGAAGTGCTTTGATGGAATCACTATGTATAACCTCCAGCATACTGGAGCGGGTTATTCTGGCGAATGTTGCGGTAGGGATTGTTGCCAGACAGAAACATGGCAGTACCATATGGGAGATCACATCTCCGATACCTTTGCTCATAGAGCCCATGCCCAGGGCAGGCAGCCATCCAAGCTGTACTGAAAACAGGTTGACAAGCATCAGGCCCAGCCAGAAAATCGGCATGGACACACCAACCAGTGCAAGAATCATAAAAATATAATCTAAAATCGAATACTGTTTTATCGCGGATAAAACACCAATGCCAACACCAATAAAAATAGCAATGACCAAACTGGTCAGAGTAATGACCAGCGTATTTGGAATTCTTTCTGCAATCAGGCTTGTAACCGGACGATTATAGACATAAGATGTACCAAAATCTCCATGCAGAATACCAATCATATAATCTGCATACTGTTCAAGCTTGCTCTTATTTAATCCAAGCTTAATCTCCATCTCGGCAATATCCTGGGCAGAAGCCTGCGGACCGAGGATTGTACGTGCCGGATTACCCGGAATCATTCGTGTCAAAACGAAAGTAATCGTAATAACAATGAGGAGTGTTGGAATACTTTGTAAAATACGTTTGAGAATTGTTTTTAACACTTACTTAATACACCACCATTTCATTTCAGCTGTCCGCAATCCACTGCGGATTTCTTAAAAAGAGAGGCGCGAACTCGCCGCGCCCCGCTTTCAAACATTCATATTCAAAACTCTCTTACAAGTTTCTTAATCTGTTACCCATACATTGTTTTCTGTTGTAACAAATTTGACTGTATTATCTGCTCTCTGAATAAAATCATGAACACGGCCGTTAACACCGTAGATAACGTTTTCATTTGAATAGAAGATACCTGGAAGATCATCTACGATCAGAGCAAGCGCCTGTTTATAGTAATCTGCACGATCAGCCTGATCTGTTGCTTCCAGCGCTTTCTGAAGTAATTCATCAACCTGTGCGTTGGAGTAATGCTGACCATTACCGATACCGCCAAACTCATCTGTTGAGAAGAGTTTGTTCAGGAAGAAGTATGGATCCGGATACCATGTCCAGGACATACCATAGACATCTGCATTATTTGACATTGCAACTTCTGAGAATGTGCCCCATTCAGATGCATGAATGTTTAATGCAACGCCAACCTGTGCCCAGTAAGCCTGAAGAAGGACAGCCATGTTCTGTCTTGCTTCTGTATCACTGATGTAAAGATCAAGTGTCAGGCCGTCACCGTAACCAGCTTCTGCAAGAAGGGCTTTGGCATCTTCTGGATCATAACCTGGAACTTTGCTTTCAAGAGAAGCATCGTAGCCCCATGAGCCCGGAGGCAGTGGAAGGCTTGCTTTCTGTGCTTCGCCGTATTTATACAGGGAAGCAACCATTTCCTCTACATTGACTGCTTCAATCAGCGCTTTTCTGACTTTGATATCAGCTGTAGGTCCCTGTTCCATGTTGAAGTAAATGTATGCAACATGAAGTCCCGGTGTCTCAAGCAGAGTCAGATCTGCATTATCCTTAACTTTCTGAACAGATTCACCCTTCAGATCCATGGCGACATCAAGCTCACCTGTCTGAAGTGCATTGGCTGCCTGTGTAGAGTCTGTGATAACCTTGAAAATAACTTCATCAAGATTTGGCTCTGCCAACCAGTAATCAGCGTTCTTCTTCAGAACTGCCTGCTGGTCAAGCTGAAAAGATTCCAGAGAGAAAGGACCTGTACCAACTAAATGGCTGCCAAAGTCATCGCCCCAGCCTTCAACTTCTTCCTTAGGAACGATTGCGTTGCCCGCATCTGTTAATGCTGTCAGGAAAGAAGAGTTCGCTGTTTTCAGTGTACATGTCACTTCATAATCGCCTGTTGCTTCTGCTTTGTCAAGCATGGACAGACGGTTGCTGTCTGAAAGTTCACCTGAACGGTTCAGTGAGTAAGCAACATCTTCCGCTGTCATCTCACGGCCATCCTGATACTTTCCTTTCTGGAACTTAACACCCTGGCGGATATTGAATACATATGTCATACCATCATCAGAAACTGTCCAGTCTGTTGCCAGAGAAGGTACATACTCAGATAAATCCTTGTTGTACTCGATCAGAGTATCACAGACATTTTTGATAATCTCGCTTTCATAAGTACCACTGTAGTGGATTGGATCCAGTTTACTTGGTGAAGCGGATAAGGAAATTGTCAGTGTACCACCTTTGACTGGATCTCCTTCTGCTTCTGTCTCGCCGGATGCTGTTGTCTCTGCTGCAGCTGAAGAACTGTTTGCTGCTGTACCTTCTGTTTCTTTAGAACCAGAATTACCGCAGGCTGCAAGAGAAACGCACATGGATGCAACAAGTGCAAGTGCTAAAATTCTTTTTTTCATCTCTTTTCCTCCTCGTGAAAAAATTATAACTACTGGTGTTCCTCCAGCCATCTCATGGCACATTCTGTATACACAGCAGCCATTCTGTGGATTGCTTCTTCATTAAAAGTAACCCTGCTATCGTGAACACCATAATTATAGCCTTCTTCCGTGCTTCCCGTACCAAACCAGTACAGGACAGATGGAACCTTAACGGAAAGTGCCGAAAAATCTTCGGACCCCGTCATTCGCTCGATCGGCTGTGCCGTACTTTCACCGAGCAGATCATCAATATAACGGATGGTATCCGTTAAAAGCTGATCATCATTATACATTGGTGGAATACCATCTCCAATGAAATCAATTTCACATTCCGCACGGAATGTCTTACATACACCTTCGCAGATATCAATCAGTCTCTGTCTGGCAAAGGCCTTGACATCCATGTTCATTGTACGGATTGTTCCCTGCATCACTGCCTCGTCCGGCATAATATTAGCTGCCGTTCCTCCATGGATGGAACAGATTGTCAGGACAATCAGTTCATTTGGATTGATTTCTCTGCTGTTAATTGTCTGAAGAGCCAACTGTATATGACAGGCTACATTAATTGGATCTACATTTAGGTGGGGTGCTGCACCGTGTCCGCCGACGCCCTTGACTTTAATCGTAAAGACATCACTGGAACCACAGCCTGTTCCTCTCGTATAACCTGCTTTGCCAAGGTTGTCATGCAGTACATGCATCGCCATAGCCGCATCAACATGAGGATTCTCCAGAATACCGGCGGCAATCATGTCGTTGGCTCCATCCATAATCTCCTCTGCCGGCTGAAACATCAATTTGACCTGCCCCTTCAACTCACTCTCATGGGCTTTCAGAAGCTTTGCTGCTCCAAGAAGGGCCGATGTATGAAAATCATGTCCGCAGGCATGCATTTTCCCATTAATAGAAGAAAACGGCAATCCTGTCTCTTCCTTCATCGGAAGTGCATCCATATCGCCGCGAATCAAAAAAGTCTTCCCGCCATCAGGGCCGATCACTGCACTGATACCTGCTTTTCCGACCGCCTTTGGTGCATATCCATATTCTCTTAACTGCTGCATCACATACGCTGTTGTCTTCGGAAGATCAAATCCAAGCTCCGGATTCTGATGGAGATGTCTGCGATGTGCGATCAGCTCGTTCTCAATCGCTTTCGCTTCACTTACGATTGAACTCTGCATAGCTTTCAACTCCTTACATCATATATCCATAATGATATATCCACAATGGACACCTGTCTGCACAAGACGTATTATACTATTGTATTTTCAATTCTGCAAGTCCTTTTGCATTTTTATTCAAAAAATTTATTCATTCGTCACTTTAATCTGTTAAAAGAGAGGATTTCCATTCAAATTCTATTGACCCATATCACATTTTGCTATAAACTGAATGTAATGTGCAAATATGCCATATATCATTTTATATCTAAGGAGGCAATTAACCATGTTATTAAGACAGGTTATCGAACTGTTTGATCTGCTTGACACTCCTGCTGCCAACGGCACAACAGTCACAAATCTTTTTAAGGAAAGAGGTAACGTAGAAGTTACTGTAGAAAATGTCAAAGGTGATGAAGGAGACACAGATTGTGTAACAATTCTCATTAAAGGCAGCGAAGGAAAATCTATCGGAGGCTCCGCTCCTACTCTCGGAATCATTGGACGTCTTGGCGGGCTTGGTGCAAGACCTGAAGTAACAGGCTTCGTTTCAGATGGCGATGGTGCATTGGCCGCACTGGCTGCCGGTCTTAAACTGACAGAAATGAATACCAAAGGTGACATTATGAAAGGTGATGTCATCATCGCAACCCATATCTGCCCGGATGCACCAACTCAGGAACATTTTCCTGTACCATTCATGGGTTCTCCAATCGACATGACAACAAACAATGAGAAGGAAGTTCTTCCGGATATGGATGCCATTCTTTCTATTGATACAACAAAAGGAAACCGTGTCATCAATTTAAACGGTTTCGCACTTTCTCCGACCATCAAAGAAGGCTATATTCTTGAAGTCAGCAATGACCTGATGGACGTTATGACACGTGTCACAGGCAAGCTGCCTGCTATTTTCCCTGTTGCACAGCAGGATATCACCCCTTACGGCAATGATCTGCACCATCTGAACAGTATTCTTCAGCCTGCGACTTCAACAAATGCCCCTGTTGTCGGTGTTGCGATTACAACAGAACAGCCAGTCGCCGGCTGCGCTACAGGTGCATGCCATTTTGAAGATGTTGAATCTGCTGCAAGATTTGCTGTCGAAGTTGCCAAAGGTTATGGCGACGGCATCATTTCTTTCTATGATCAGAAAGAATACGATCATCTGATTGAATTATACGGACCAATGAACGTATTCCAGACTTTCGGCAAGGATAAATAAAAGGACTGATTACATGAAACAGATCAAAATCGGCGCAATTACCATCGGACAGGCACCCCGCACGGATATCACCAGAGATATCCTGCCGCTGCTGCCGGATTACATGACATTGACAGAATATGGTGCTTTAGATGATATGACCTATGAAGAAGTCATGTCACAGTTTGCTCCATCTGAAGATGATGAAGTGCTGGTCTCTCGCATGCGTGATGGCAGGCAGGCCAAATTTACAGAACGTTTTATCCGTCCCCTTGTCCAGCAGAAGATTGATCAGGCAGAGGCAGAAGGCGTATCAGCGATTATCCTGTTCTGTACCGGCGTTTTTCCGGAATTCAGACACCAGGTGCTTTTCATCGAACCTCAGCCGCTTTTTCATGCCATTGCAGCCAAACTGGCGGGCAATCAAAAAATCGGCATCCTTGTCCCGGAACCGGATCAGGTGGAACAGGCTTATCATACCTGGGGCAAAAGCGGCATCTCTATAGAAGCCACCTCTGCCTCTCCGTATCTGGAATTTGACAAAATCGTAGAAGCAGCTTCTTTCTTTAAGGACAAGGATCTGGCTTTTATCTGTACCGACTGTATGGGATTTACCATGGAGATGAAGCACCGTATCCAGGAGATCACCGGACTTCCGGTTCTTCTTCCAAGGACACTGGTTGTTCGTATCCTTTGCGAAATGTTCTCATAATATTGAATATTACATATTGAAGGATACAAAAAAGAAATCCGTTCCGGTTTGTTTTTACCGGAGCGGATTTCTTCTTATATTTATACTTTATTATAGTGCCGTGCTAATTTGTTGCTTATTTACTACATTATTGAATTATCTGTTTATCATTGTAGTGCATAAAAATTCGATCAATTTGTAAAAATATACATTTATTTTATTTTGCAAGCAGTTTCAGAATTTCGTTGCTTCTTGCAACAAATTTTGTCATGGCTTCTGCATTTAATGGGCAGTGGCTTAATAATGCCAGATCATAAATCTGCTGGCAGAACATATTGACATGCTCACCTTCCGGATTGTTCAATACATACTGTACCAGTGCATTATTAGCATTGAGTACAAGTGTCTGGCCTTCTGTACCCATCTGTCCCTGGCTCATACCGTACATCTTCATCATATCCTGCATACGACGCATATCCTCGGATAATGTAATCATGGCGGATGTGTCTGCATTCTTCAGCTTCTCAACCTTCACATCCAGTGCTTCCACACCGAGTGCTTTCTTGAAGATATCTGTCAGCTTTGTCTGATCCTCTTCAAGAACCTTCTTGTCATCTTCACTGGCTGTTTCTTTGAATACGTCTGCCAGATCTGTATCAATACGTCTGAACTTCACATTTTTGTCCTTCATTGCCTCTTCAAGACGGCTGATGAATGGCTGGTCGATTGGATTCTTCAGAATAACAGCATTCAGCCCCTGTTCCTTGAACATGTTAATATACTGGGACTGCTGCAGCTCATCTGTGACATAGAATACCTGATTCTCATGTTTATCCTTAGCAGCCTCAAGATATTCATCCAGTGAAATATACTTGCCATCAAGATCCTTGTAAATGATGTAATCCTTCATCTTCTCGTTGAACTTGTCATCCTTGATGCAGCCGAACTTGATGAATGGATTAATATCATCCCAATACTTCTCATAGCTTTCTCTCTCTGTCTTGCACATACCAGAGAGCTTGTCTGCAACCTTCTTCGTAATATAATCGGAAATCTTCTTAACAAAACCATCATTCTGCAGTGCAGATCTGGAAACATTCAACGGCAGATCCGGACAATCGATGACACCTTTTAAGAGCATCAAAAATTCAGGGATAACTTCCTTGATATTATCTGCAATAAATACCTGGTTGTTGTACAACTTGATGGTACCTTCGATGGATTCATATTCCATGTTGATCTTAGGGAAGTACAAAATACCCTTCAGGTTAAACGGATAGTCCATATTCAGATGGATCCAGAATAACGGCTCTTTGTAATCATGGAAAACACTTCTGTAAAATTCCTTGTATTCCTCATCTGTACAATCATTTGGATGCTTTGTCCACAGAGGATGGATATCATTCATCAGTGATGGACGCTTGTTGATCTTGTATCTTTCCTTACGAGGAGATACAACAACGGTTTCTTTCTCGCCATTCTCATTCTCTTTCTCTTCTGTCTTCTCATCTTCAACAATTGTCTCAGCGATCACATCGTCATCGCGCAACTCATCCTTCTCAATTGTCTGGTATTCCTGCTCACCGCCCTCTTTGCTGAGGTAGATCTCAACAGGCATGAATGAACAATACTTCGTGATAACTTCACGGGCACGGTATTCATTAGAAAACTCATAGCTCTCATCGTTCAGATACAGTGTAATCTCTGTACCTCTCGTTGTTCTGTTGCCCTTGCTCATACTGTATTCGCTGTCACCATCACATTCCCAGTAAACCGGTTCTGCGCCTTCCTGATAAGACAGCGTATCAATTGTAACCTTATCTGCAACCATAAATGCAGAATAGAAACCAAGACCAAAATGACCGATGATCTGATCTTCATTTGTCTTGTCCTTGTACTTCTCAAGGAAATCTGTCGCACCGGAGAAAGCAATCTGTGTAATATACTCTTTCACTTCATCTGCTGTCATACCGATACCATTATCGATAAACTTCAATGTCTTCTCTTCCGGATTCACAATGACATCTACACGGAACTTCTCACCTTCCTGAAGCTGGTACTCACCCATCATTTCAAGCTTCTGTACCTTTGTCACTGCATCACAGCCATTGGAGATTAACTCTCTGAAAAATATATCATGGTCTGAATACAGCCATTTCTTAATGATTGGAAACAAATTCTCACTGTTGATCGATAAATTACCCTGTTCCTGTTTAACTTCTGACATATTCAACACTCCTGTTCTATACAATAATATAATAAAATGCCAACCATTGGCAGTCACCAGCGTCTTCTGCTAACAAGTATTGTAATACCTTTATTTCTAAATGTCAAGAAAAAAATCAGCACTCATTTTTAACGAGTGCTAATAGTTCTATTTGTGCAATTGAATCTCTAACTCCTGCTTCATACCCTCTGTCGCTGGAACGCCCATCAGTTTGCACACCAGCGGTGCCACATTCAGCTGTGAAATATAATTTTCCTCAAAACGTCCATTCTCCACTTTATCGCTGAAAATATAGAGTGCAACCTCTCTCTGGGCATGTTCCGTCCCCACATGAATACCAAGTTTGTTCATTCCGTGGTCTGCTGTCACCACTACTTGGTATCCTTTCTCCAACCATTCCGGCATTCTTGCTGCTATAAGATGTCCCACAGCAGCCACCGCATTGGCATATTCAGCACTGTCTGCCCCTTTCATGTGCCCCCATTCATCCACCGCCATGGTGTGATACAGCATAAAATCCGGGTCGAAAGTTTTGCGCAGGCATTCTCCCTCGGCGAAGACGTGGGAATCTGGATAGTTGTCATCCCAGTAGTACATACCGTACTGAATGGAGCCCTCAGCATCCAACTGCACCCTGTCTCTGTCTGATACATACGGTGCCCTGCTGTAAAGTTCACTCATCCATGAGTAAGAAATCGCAGCTGTTCTGCCGCCTGCCTTGCGGCACAATGAAAAGACGCTGTCATAAGGCAGTACTCCGCCCACCTCATTACAGGTCACACCGTGTTTGCATACAGGAAGCCCGGTAAAAAGGGTGGCATACATCGGCTTTGAAAGTGACGGCAGTTCACCCAACACTTTATATTTCGCACCTTTATTATAATCAATCATATGTTCAAGATATCCCAGATACTTGCTGGCCGCTTCGTACTGACAGGCATCCAGCAACACAAAGATTGTTTTATCCATTGTATTTTCCTCCAACATTTCTACACTTTTTCCACTGTAATCCCATTCTGCTTCATAAACTGCGCCGCAGTGTCATCCCAGACATGTTCCAGTGTCTTATCCATAACAAAAGTTTTATAAGAAAGCCCCGTGACGCAAATCAGCTTCTTGTCCTGATAGCGAATATTCAGATACAGTCCGGATAGCTGTTCCTTCAAATGTTCCAAATGATATTTGCCAAGGAGCCAGTCTGTATTGTGATCAGACAGCTGCAGAACAAATTTGAATGAAACAGGCAGTTTCTTCCCCTTCATCAGCAAAAAAGCCACCGGCTTAATCTCCGACCAAAGACTCCATTTTCTATCCTGAAGAAGCTCTGTTTCATCACTGCTATAGTAATCCCCGTTTAATTTCCCGTCAATGGAAAAAGCAGCAAATGTGGATACTTCTCCCTCCAGAACGTAAAACTGGTCAAAAACATTCTGAATCAGTAATTTTCTTGTAAAATCCCCGATATCTGTGATTGCAAACGTAATCAAGTCTTTTCCCCCATACTTAAACCGGCAGCACCATGCTTTTACACATAATGCTGCCACTAATAACATCTTTAATTAAATTATACGTAACTGTCCAGAGCTAACCTCCAAAATGCTACGCATTTCGTCGGTGTGGCGTATCCGCCAAATAAAATTTCAAAAACAGTCTTAAAAATGCAAGCATTTTATACCTGTTTTTGAAATTTTGCTTGGCTCTGAACAATTACAAATTATACGTTAATTTCAGCCTTGACACCCAATAATTCTTTGTTCGCATCCAAAATCGGCTGAATCACTTCTTCGACAAATTCTTCAACCTGCTGAGGTGCACGGCCGACAAAGTTCTCTGGCTTCATAATTGCTTTCAGCTGATCCATTGTCATACCGAAGGAAGGATCCGCTGCAATACGCTCCAGAAGGTCATTCGGCTTGCCTTCTTCCTTGACAACACGGCCTGCTGCCATAGAATGCTGACGGATCTTCTCGTGCAGTTCCTGTCTGTCACCGCCGGCTTTCACCGCATCCATCATGATATTCTCAGTTGCCATAAATGGCAGTTCATTCATCAGATGCTGTTCAATAACCTTCGGATAAACAACCAGACCATCGACAACATTCAGATATAAATCCAGAATACCATCAATGGCAAGAAATGCTTCCGGCACACTGAGACGTTTATTAGCTGAATCATCCAGAGTTCTCTCAAACCACTGTGTTGCCGCTGTAATTGCAGGATTCAGAACATCTACCATCACGTATCTTGAAAGAGAAGCAATACGCTCACTTCTCATTGGATTTCTCTTATAAGCCATCGCCGATGAACCGATCTGATGCTTTTCAAATGGTTCTTCAATTTCCTTCAGATGCTGAAGAAGACGAATATCATTGGAGAACTTGTGCGCACTCTGAGCAATTCCGCTGAGAACATTCACCACACGTGTATCCAGCTTACGGGAATATGTCTGTCCGGAAACAGGAAAACATGCTTCAAATCCCATCTTCTGGGCAATTCTCTTATCAGCCTCTTTGCATTTCTCATGGTCGCCATCAAAAAGCTCCAGGAAACTTGCCTGTGTACCTGTTGTACCTTTGGAACCAAGAAGCTTCAACTGAGAAATAATATAATTCACATCATCCAGATCCATGATCAGTTCATTGAGCCAAAGTGCTGCTCTCTTACCGACAGTTGTCGGCTGAGCCGGCTGAAAATGTGTGAAAGCCAGTGTCGGCATATTTCTGTACTTCATAGCAAAATCTTTCAATTCTGCAATAACATTGATCAGTTTCTTTCTGACAATGTAAAGCGCTTCACGCATAATGATCACATCTGTATTGTCGCCAACATAACAGGATGTCGCACCCAGATGGATAATCCCCTTTGCCTTCGGGCACTGCTGTCCGTAAGCATAAACATGAGACATGACATCATGACGAACCTCTTTCTCACGCTTCTTGGCTACATCATAATTAATATCATCCTTAGCAGCTTTCAGCTCCGCAATTTGCTCATCTGTAATGTCAAGACCGAGTTCCTGCTCTGTTTCAGCCAGAGCGATCCAAAGTCTTCTCCATGTCTTAAACTTCATCTCCGGTGAAAAAACATACTGCATTTCTTTGCTGGCATAACGCTCTGAAAGGGGGCTCTGATAAATCTCGTGATTCATAAATTTCTCCTTATCTATGACGGCATCGCAAAACTTCCAAAGCACTTGCAAATATATGAAAGCGACAGTTCATAGCAGGCACACTCTCGTTGCCCGGTCTCCGTTCCACTACGGTCGGTGCTAACGAAGGTCCACCGGACCTTCAGCACCTGGCAGCGGTACATAAAGTGCTAAAAAACAGCACTTAAGTACCGGCCGCGACGGAAGCACCTGCTTATGAATCTGCCACTTTCATATATTTATCCAAGGTAATTTAAGTTTTGCGATCGCCTGTTGATATATAACTACTTACTTATTGAATAATACAAGTGAAAGGAATTAATAAATTCACTTCGCAATTGGGAATGAATTTTTTATTCCTATCCACATCGCTCATTATAGCATTTTTTTATTTCTAACGCTACTATATTTTTGCAGAAGTATGATATCTGCTTTGTCCGGGATTCTTCGATTCCCGGCAGAAGTTTAAAATCTTCTGAACTGATTTTTCTTACAGCCTGCGGTCAAATACTTCAAATATAGAATTAAAACGAGCAATACAGTACAGGTGCTTATAATGCGGCTGGTTCTCAGGCGGTGTTTTTACCGCCTTATGTACCACTTCCGGCATTATCGCAGTGCAAACGTACCTGTGCTGCATTGCTCATTTTTAATTCCATAATGACACGCTTCATCCGCAGGCTTCTTGAACTTTTCAGTTCAGAAGCTTTTAAACTTCCATGTCTCCGCGGATGTCTCTCGTCGGAGGGTCTACAGGATAGTTTCCTGTGAAACAGGCGTCGCAATATTCAAGGTCTTTGACCATTTCATTCATTCTGTTGCAGTCCAGATAACCCAGAGAGTCCGCACCGAGAAGCTGTCTGATTTCATCGATGGTATGATGATTGGCTATCAGCTGATCACCGTTTGGAATATCCGTTCCGAAATAACAAGGGAACTTAAACGGCGGTGAACTGATGCGTACATGAACTTCTGTTGCCCCTGCATTTCTCAGCATGGTGACGATATTCGCACTGGTAGTGCCACGGACAATAGAATCATCCACCATGATGATCCGTTTGCCTTTAACGTTCTCTTTCAGAACATTTAATTTAATCTTGACACTCTGCTCACGCATACTCTGTTTCGGCTTGATGAATGTACGGCCGACATAAGTATTCTTAACAAAAGCCTGCCCATACGGAATGCCAGACTCCAGAGAATATCCCATGGCTGCGGCATTACCGGATTCCGGTACACCCACAACCATATCTGCTTCTACAGGATGGCTCTGAGCCAGAATTCTGCCTGCCATGATTCTGGAAGCGAAAACAGACACATCGTCAATGACACTGTCCGGTCTTGCGAAATAAATATATTCAAAAATACATCTGGCCGGTTTCACCATATTGCAATACTGACGATTGGATTTCACACCATCCTCAGTGATCGTGATAATCTCACCCGGTTCCAGATCCCTGATAAATTCAGCACCAACGGTATCAAGAGCACAGGTTTCAGAAGCCACCACATAAGTATCATCTCTCTTACCCAGACAAAGCGGCTTGAAGCCAAAAGGATCTCTGGCAGCCGTAATCTTTCTCGGACTCATAACAAGCAGAGAATAGGCACCTTTGATATACTGCATGGCTTTTGCCACGGCCTCCTCAACAGAACGACTTGTCACACGCTCTTTGGCTACCAGATAGGCAATAACCTCTGAATCAATGGTTGTCTGGAAAATGGCACCGTTTTTCTCAAGTTCTTCTCTCAGATCAACGGCATTGACCAGATTGCCGTTATGTACAATGGCCAATGTACCTTTGATGTACTTTGTTACCAAAGGCTGTGCATTGGCACGCACACTGCTGCCCGCTGTCGAATAACGCACATGGCCGACAGCAATATCACCATGAAGCTTGTCCAGATTCTCCGGTGTAAAAACTTCACTGACAAGTCCCATGTCTTTATAATATCGGATATCACGATTCTCACTGACTGCGATGCCACAGCTTTCCTGTCCGCGATGCTGCAGAGAAAAAAGACCGTAATATACCCAATTGGCGATATCTTCACCCTTCAGATTATAAGCGCCAAAGACGCCGCACTCCTCATGAAGTTCATCTTTTATATCTGTGCCGCATTCACTGCGGCTTTTATTCTGAAGCTGCTTTTCCACAATATCCTCCTGATCCACTGACTTACGCCAGACCGATTCTTCTGTAAATCTCCTCATAAGCTTCCTCTACATGTCCGAGGTCTCTTCTGAAACGGTCTTTGTCAAGCTTCTCATGTGTCTCACTGTCCCAGAATCGACATGTATCCGGTGAAATTTCATCAGCAAGGATAATCTGACCTTTGTAACGACCGAATTCTACTTTGAAATCAATCAGATCTACTTTGATGCTCTTGAAATAATCTACCAGGATTTCATTGATCTTAAAAACAAGTTCTGTAATCTTGTCAATTTCTTCTCTTGTAGCTGCACCAATGGCAACAGCATAATAATCATTGATCATTGGATCGCCCAGTTCATCATTCTTATAGGAAAATTCGAGTGTCGGGCTTAACAGTCTGAAGCCTTCTTCAATACCAAGTTTCTTGGAAAAGCTGCCTGCTGCTACATTTCTTACAATAACTTCAAGCGGAACGATTTCAACCTTCTTCACTGCTGTCTCTCTGTCACTGAGTTCTTCAATAAAATGAGTCGGAATCCCCTTCTCTTCCAGCATCTTGAAAATATGATTCGTCATGCGGTTATTCACAACACCTTTGCCTACAATCGTACCCTTCTTTACACCATTAAATGCTGTTGCGTCATCTTTGTAGTCCACAATTAAAACATCCGGATTCTCTGTTGTATAAACCTTCTTTGCTTTACCTTCGTATAACAATTCTTTCTTTTCCATGATTGCCTCCATCTTCCGCTTTACTTATTCATAAAATTAATAGAAACATTTATAAAAGCCACTTATAAATAGTGCTTATAGATGTCCATAAGTAATCTCAAGAGTTTCCGTCATTATTCGACGTATTTTCTCTGTTCGCCCCTATTTTAACGCATATAGATTGTTTAATCAATAGGATTTTAACAATTAAGTTTAAAAAAAATGCCATATTTTCCCACGAAAATCGGCATTTTTTCTTTTTATAAGTTTTATTAATAAAACAATAATTCATGTACTTATGAAGCCGCTCTTATTTGATACTCCTGTTTGCACCAATAAAAGAACCTTCGGCAGAGATTTTTATTCTTTTCGGTTATAGTACTCATACTGTTCCGGATGGTTGCGCAATGCTTCTTTCTCCCGATCCTCTTTGCTCATATACTGAACAAAAATACTCTCCAGGATCAGACTATCCACCAGGGCTGCCACAGCAGGGATAAAGACAATCCCAAGCCCAAACAGGTAACAGCCCAGCACTGCCGCCGCCAGAACAACAACCAGCAGCAGTGTTTTCGGCAAGTGCCGGATGGCCATCAGCACACTGTTTGTCAAAATATGTCGTACATCCTGGGTAAAACGTGCAATATAGGCCAATGCATACACCATCACCGCCGATACCATGCAGATACCAACAATGAAAACAAACTGCAGTGTCTGTGAAACAGCTGTTCCGAAAGCGCCCATCACCCGGATATCCACAAGCAGAATCCCCATCATCACCAGATAAATCAGCCATACTACCGTGGACTGCTTGAGATTGGATTTAAAACTCTGCCAGAACTCCCTGAATATATAACTGCGTCCATGACGGATCACCTTCGTCACCGTATAATACAGTGCCGTCGATGATGCGCCGATGGTAATAATCGGTATTGAAAACAATATCCATAAGACACTGACATAGATAATGTTGATAATATATGCCATTCCTTCAAACAACGGTCCATCCGTTGAAAAAAAATTCCCCATTAATACATTCTACCTCTTTATCAATTTTACTGATTCAAAATTTCTGCCAGTATCTTATTCACCGTTCCAGGGTCAGCTTTGCCTTTCATAGCTTTCATGGTCTGACCCACAAGGAAACCAATAGCTTTCTTCTTGCCTGCATGATAGTCTGCCACAGACTGCGGATTAGCTGCAACAATTCCTTCAATAACGCCTTTTAAGGCACCGTCATCAGCTTCAATCTTCAGACCGTTTGACTCAACATAAGCTTCAGGATCCACATTCTCTGCAAAAACCTTTTCAAAAACATCTCTGGCTGTCGGTCGATTGATAGTGCCTGCATCAATCAGTTCGATCAATTTTGCAAGATGATCCGGTGAGAATTTCAGATCTGCCGCATCCATTTCATGTACTTTAAGCAAACGCATGGTATCCACAATCAACCAGTTTGAAACTTCCTTCGGCTTTTTACAGATAGCAGCAGCCGCTTCGAAAATATCGGCCATTTTCCTGGATTCCGTCAAAATGGCTGCGTCGTGTTCTGTCAGGCCATATTCTTCTACATAACGAGCCAGCTTGGCATCACGCATTTCCGGCTGAGCCGCTTTCACCCTTTCAAGCCAGGCATCACTGATGGATACAGGTGGAAGATCCGGATCCGGGAAGTATCTGTAATCCTGTGCATCCTCTTTGGAACGCATGGCATAGCTGGCACATTTATTGTCATCCCATCTTCTTGTCTCCTGCGTGACGGATTTGCCGTCCTCCAGAAGCTCGATCTGACGGTTCATCTCCCCTTCAATGGCCCGGGCAATAGCCTTGAAAGAGTTCATATTCTTCATCTCTGTTCGTGTGCCCAGTTTGTCACTGCCTGCCTCACGGACGGACAGGTTGATATCTGCACGCAGGGAACCTTCCTGCATCTTGCAATCAGAAACCCCCAGATACTGCAAAATCATCCTCAGCTTTTCCAGGTAAGCAATCACCTCGTCCGCACTGCGCATATCCGGTTCACTGACAATTTCGATCAGTGGCACACCGCATCGGTTATAATCAACAATGGTGCAGTCTTCCCACTCATCATGAATCAGTTTTCCTGCATCCTCTTCCATGTGGATCTCATGAATGCCGATGCTCTTCTTCACACCATCCACTTCAATGTCCACATGACCATTTCGGCAGATCGGCAGATAAAGCTGTGAAATCTGGTAAGCCTTCGGAAGATCCGGATAAAAATAATTCTTTCTGTCGAACTTGCAGTACTGTGTAATATCACAATTTAAAGCCACACCGGCTGAGAGCGCATACGCTACAACCTGTTTATTCAAAACAGGCAAAGTACCTGGCATACCTGCGCAGACAGGGCAGACATGGGTATTCGGTTCGCCGCCGAATTCTGTCGTACAACCGCAGAAAATCTTTGTTTTTGTGGCCAGTTCACAGTGAACTTCAAGACCAATGACTGTTTCATATTCTCTCATGTCTAGTTCTCTCCCTTCACACATGCCGGCCGTTCATAGCTTCTTGTCTGTTCCAGTGAATATGCCGCACGAATCAATGTTTTTTCTGAAAATGCCTGTCCGATCATCTGCACACCGATCGGCAGTCCGCTGCTGTCGATACCGCATGGCAGACTGATACCCGGAAGCCCTGCCAGATTGACCGAAACAGTATAAATATCACCCAGATACATCTTCAGCGGATCAGACAGATTCTCACCCATCTTCAAAGCGGTTGTCGGTGCTGTCGGTCCAAGGATGATATCATATTTTGCAAATGCATCGTCAAAACCTTTCTTGATCAGTGCTTTGACCTGAAGCGCTTTTATATAGTAAGCATCGTAATAACCGGAACTCAATACAAAGGCACCGATCATCATTCGACGCTTGACTTCCATACCAAAGCCCTCATCACGGGTTTTCTTGTAAACATCCTGAAGATCCTCAAAGTCCGGTGTCCGGTAACCGTATTTCACACCATCAAACCTGGAAAGGTTGGAGCTGGCTTCTGCCGAAGCGATGACATAATAAGCCGGGATCGCATAATCCACCATATCCATATCAAACATTTCCACAATGGCGCCTTTTGCTTCCAGTGTCTTTGCTGCCGCCAAAACAGCTTCTTTCACTTCCGGATCCAGACCTTCACCCAGATACCCCTTCGGAATACCGATACGGAGTCCTTTCACATCATCCACAAGGGCTTCCGTAAAATGATAATCATCCATCTTCACACTGGTACTGTCTTTGGCATCATAACCTGCAATGGCTTCAAAAACTGCCGCACAATCGGAAACATTTCTTGCGATCGGTCCAATCTGGTCCAATGAGGATGCATAGGCAATCAGACCATATCGTGAAACACTGCCGTAAGTCGGTTTCAGACCTGTGACACCGCAGAAAGAACTTGGCTGACGAATAGAACCACCGGTATCAGATCCCAGTGCATACCATGCTTCCTCAGCCGCTACAGCTGCAGCCGCACCGCCTGAAGAACCACCCGGTACACGTTCCGTATTCCACGGATTCTTTGTCGGGCCAAAATAAGAGGTCTCTGTTGTACTTCCCATGGCAAACTCATCCATATTAACCTTACCAATAATAACAGCCCCTGCCGCTTCCAGTTTCTCAATCACTGTCGCATCATAAGGCGGCTTAAAATTATTCAAAATCTTCGAACTGCATGTAGTCAGGACACCTTTTGTGCAGATATTATCCTTGATTGCCACAGGTACACCGGCCAACGGTGAGTCCTTCAGTTCACCGGCATCGATCTGTTTCTGTACTTCCGCCGCACGCTTTAAGGCTTCTTCTTCCATCACTGTCACATAGCAGTTATACACGCTATCCCGTTCTTTTATCTTCTCAAGCTGGGCTTTAACAGCTTCTTCCACCGTCACTTCGCCCGCTTTAATCTTTTTTCCCAATTCAAGGGCTGTTAATGCTGTGATCTCCATCTGTTTCTCTCCTCGCTATTCAACCGTTCTCGGCACTTTGAAACCGCCGTCTTTCTCTTCAGGGGCATTGGCCAGAATATTGTCTCTGTCCGATCCGTTTGTCACAAGGTCCTCCCTGAAAACATTATGATAGGCAAATACATGAGACATCGGCTCGATACCTGTTGTATCAAGTTGATTCATTGTATCCACATAGCCGATAATATTGCCAAGATCCTTCTTTGCACGCTCTTTCTCTTCATCTGTCAGATCAAGCTTTGCCAGTGCGGCTACATATTCTATTGTTTCATCTGTGATTGCCATCTTCATTCCTCCAGTCTCATCTAAACAGTACAGCAGATATCATTTTTTATATAAAAGGATCTTGCTCGCAAGATTCCCCGCATCTTACATTCTATCTGCTTTTATTTATCACATACATTCTTTCCCGTATTCACCGATTTCTTTATCACATTAAATCAGTAAATATTTTACACGAATAATGAGGCAAAGTCCATGCTCGCATGGCACCTTGCCAAATATCGCGATACCGGATGAAACTCGCAAAGCGTGTTTCATCCGGTTCCCTAATATACGGTATAGTATAACAAATAATGAAAAAATAGAGAAGAGCATGTCAGAAATTTTTTCTAAAAACGTAATAATCAATAAAAGCGATACAATTTTGATGCAGGGGAATGGTATTTTTTTATTAGGTTCATTGGATATGGCATGCGAAACTCATCGGTCTACGAATATTTTTGAGGATTGTGAAAGTGCAAAGCACGTAGCAATCTGGTATCAAAGGGGTCAAAATACCTTTTGACCCCAACATCATGTAATAGGGGGATAATAATTATGAGCAGAAATATTAAAGGGTTATATACTGAACTGGCTTTTGAGGCTGGAGCTGCTCTGGTTGATGAATCAATCGTCAGAGAACAGCTCCGGCAAAAGCGTTTAAAAAGGCAAAGAGCCAGGAAGAAGGCCCGACGCAGGGCTTTAAGGCGTCGAATTATTCTGTTGTTTCTTGTTATTACCAGATTCGGGACAGTATTTCCTTATCCGGCGGTGACTATGAATTGTCTGAGGGCTATGAGGGATTAAAAACAGCCAAAGTGATCCAGACACTGGGGCTAGGCAATGCTGTTGGTATGAACGGTGCCCTTTATACATCTGAAATTGCCGACGCAGTTGCTGATTTTCAAGCTCAGCATGGTCTGAATGCCACCGGCACAGTCGATCTGACTACATGGCTGGCCATGGGACTTTCTGAGGACGACTGGTACACCCTCGGTGCCTATGTTTCACCGCTTCGTATAGACAATACCAGCAGTCGGACTGCCTGTATTGAGGCCATGATCAGCAGGGCCTATGACTATCTCGGGGATAATTATATCATCGGCGCATCCGGTGCACCGGGGCTTGGCATCGACTGTAGCGGTCTCATTATGCAGGCCCTTTATGCCGCCGGTATCGATATGAGTCCGATCAATCCTGTACGGCATGCCTCACCGGGTTATGAATATGAATCCGCAAATATCTGGGCCTCCTCTAAATTCAAACATGTGGATTACAAAGAACGCAAGCGCGGCGACATCATTATCTACTGCAATGAAAAAGGTACCGTCATTCATTCTGCCATCTACCTTGGCGATGATAATGTGATCCTATACTGGTCTGACCATGCCAGATCATAATGATCTGTTTTCTGAACAAGACGCTCCAGAAGCAGACCTGTTAATATGTTAATGTGCTCAACATGGAGCCCGCTCTCACCATTACGGAACTCAACAATCTGGCTCAATATCCGGATCATGATCTGATTGTTCTTCTCTTTCTCATCAATCTGGTCTGTTACAAGAGTGATCAGACGACGCTGCTTCGCATACAATTTGATTGTATTGACGACACGTCGGAAAACAACCTGGGCATCAAAAGGTCTGCGGATATAATCAGAAACGCCCATATCGTATGCTTGCTTAATGTTGGACGCCGTATCATCACTGGATATCATAACAACAGGAATATCTTCAATCCAGTGATTACGGTTCATCTGGACCAGGACTTCAAAGCCATCCATCACCGGCATATTGATATCCAGCAGAACAAGTGAAATACCCATACCGTACTGTTCCAGTGCATCCAGACATTCCCGTCCGTTGGAAGCCTCCAGGATTCTGAAATCATCCTTCAGCATTTCTGACAGCAGCGCCGATTCAGTTCCGAATCATCCACGATCAGAATCAACTGTCTGATTTTCTCACGGTCATGCAGCATTCCTTTCTTGATATCATCCGCCACCAGGTTATCCTCCGTAACGACCATATTCTTGCGATTCTTGGCCTGATACATCAACTGGTCCGCTCTTCCAATGGCATCCTCGATCACACTGCCGTTGTACAAAACACCGCCGATGCTGGCTGACAATCTCAGACCGCCATGCCCCGGCACATCTGCTCTGCGGACCTCCTCCAGGATCTGAAGCAGCTTGTTCTTGAAATCCTGTTCTTTGATGCCCGGCATAATCAGCAGAAATTCATCACCGCCATAACGAATCAGCATATCTGTCTTTCGGGTACAGTTTTTGATAATATTGACAAAAGTAATCAGCACAACATCACCGGTATCATGGCCAAATGAATCATTATACAACTTGAAGTCATCCAAATCGATCATGGCCACTCCGGCTGATACCGTCGACATACGGATCTTCTCTTCAAAATACCTTCTGTTATAAGCCCCTGTCAAAGCATCCTTGTACAGTTGTTCATGGTAACCGCCGAAATGTCTCAGCAGTTTCTCACGCTGCTTCTCATCAATCATATAGTTATCATCCATCCGTTTGACAAGTTCCAGAACATATGGTTCTCCTTCGACTTCCATATAGCGTGCGGTCACTTCGTACAACTGAGATCCGATATATTCCAGTTTCGTACGAACGTCCTTATCCCTCAGAGCCTGCAGCACAATACAGCTGTCGTTGTCACACGGATGCTCTTTCTCCCAGAAATCAAACTTCTGCTCCGATTCTGTAAGGGAATAGGAACCCAGTCCCTTTCCGATCAGTTCTAATGCATGCATATTCAGCAGACGTACACCGTCAAATACCGTCTTAAAAAGCTCCATTTCCTTTAATGCCTGTTCTTTTGTCTCCTTTATCCCTGCATCCATTTGTTATCTCCCTGTATTACATCCACATCAACAAGTGCGGCAATCGGCTTTTGTACATTCCGTCTCTATACATGAAAATGCACCACAGCCTTCATCTGTGATGCACAAACTTACTATAGCTAATCCAGTTTTAACATACTCCTGCTGTCAATTCAAGTTATGCCCCGTATAAATATAGGTATCAATTAATCACATACATTCACAGGATTGCCGTCCAAATAAGCATAACACTGCCCCTGCTGTCAGCTGATCTGCCATCTGGCTGAACTCCCCTCTTCATCTTTGCTGACAATCAGTTGGTCTTCTATTTCCTGTTTCAGCTCAGACACATGTGAAATAATACCTATCAGCTTCGATCCTCCTGCCATCTGCTGCAATACCCGAACTGCCTGATCTCTTGATTGGCTGTCCAATGAGCCGAATCCTTCGTCAATAAACATCATATCCAGATGAATGGCCGATGAACTCTGCTGGATCTGATCTGCCATGCCAAGCGCCAGCGACAATGCCGCCATAAACGACTCTCCGCCGGAAAGAGTGCGAACCTCCCTCTCCTTGCCGGTGACGTTGGAATAAACCATCAAATCCAGTCCCCTGTTTCTTCCTTCACCCGCCTTCGTGATATCACACATCCGCAATTCAAACTGCCCGGCAGACATTTCACCGAAACGCCTATTGGCGGCATACAGAATTCTCTCAAGGTAATATCGCTGCACATACGTCTCGATATCCATTCTGGCTCCCGTCACTTTGCCTGCTAACAAATTGTACAAATCATCCAGTCTTCTGTGTTCTTCCATGATTTTGCTTCGTTCAGCCATCTTCGGCATCAACGCTTCACAAACCCGATGATTGGTTTTATACATTTCTGCATAGCGCTCATAAAGAGCCTGTTCTTTTTTCCATGCCGCTTCTGCTACATTTTGTTCAGAACAAAGCTGTTCCATATCCGGCTTCACACGGCCGTCAATGGCTTTCTCTGCTACTGCCTTCTGCTTACCTGCTGCACTCAACTTTCTCTGATATTGTCTGATTTTTTCTTCAAACTGCTGTCTGTCTGCCTTATCATAACTTTCTGTCACACACTTCCATTGAGGCTCCGTCAGCTGTTTTTCCTCCATCAGCTGTGTATAGACTGCTTTTCGTTTATCACTCTTATCCTGCAAATTCGGAATATCGCGTCGATGCTGTGCAATTTCTAGCTCTGTCTTTTCTTTATCTGATCGTACTTTTTTATCAACTTTATCACAGCTATGATATTGCTTTTCTGCGTTCTTCTTCCTTTGCTCGGCCTGCTCCATGAACTGATTGGCTTCTTCTTCAGATTTATAATATGTAGAAATAAATGTACTCTTTAACTCAGCCTGAGATGCCGCCAGCTCGGCTTTGGTATCAGCTAACATTTTATCTGCTTTATTTTTTTGTGCAGTCAATTCTTCTTTGTCCTTGGCAGCTTTCGTCAGCCATTTTTTGAGCTGCTGCAGCTGCTTTTTGTCTTTCTGCAGCTGTTTCTCTTCATCTTTCAGCGCTTTCTTCCAAGTCTCAATCAGACCTTGAATCTCTTCACTGTCCAACTCACCCATCTCATCACGGCTATATGCAATTACTTTCTGCCGAAGTTTTTCCCAAATTTGTATGCAATTTTTTTCCTTTGCATCCAGCATTGCTTTTGCCTCTCCGGCTTTTTTCGCTGCCGCCGCCTGTCCTTCTTGAAGTTCACGTACACTCTCAGACAATATATTCAATTCTTCCTTGGTCAATGCCGATTTTTCTGCCTGATGAGGATGCGGATGTATGGTCGAACCGCAAACCGGGCAAGGTTCTCCCCGCTGCAGTTTCTCTGCCAGGAAACCAGCCTGCGCATCAAGGAAATCATTATAGGCCTGTATGTAAGCCGTATTCTCCTTATTAAATCTGTCTTTAGCATCAGCATAGACCTTGTCTGCTTCTTCAGCACACCTCTGTTGGCTGAAGCAATCCTTTTCTTCATCCTTCCAGCTCTCAAAATCCGCCCCGATACCTGCAATATCCCGCTGCTTTCCTTGTAAAATAATCATGCGGCTATCCGTATCGGACAGCAGTTCAGCCTGAGTCTGCCACTGTTTCTCATTACTTTCAAGATCTGACAGACTTTCCTCTGCTATTCTGGCCTGCTTTCCTGCTTCATCGACTTTTGTTTGAGCCGTCAACACCTTCCGTTTAGCTTCAGCCATTTTGGAAAAAGCTTCTAAATCATTTTCGACATGGGTTTTCACTTCCGAGAAATCCATCAATGCCTGTTCCTGTACTTTCTTTGCCTGCTGCAGTTGAACTGCCGCCTGTTCACAGGCCATTTTCTGTTCCGGCAGTGCCTGCTCATTGGCAGCGAGTGCCTGTCGGGCTGTTTCAAGCTGTCCACTGACCTCCTGATATTGCTTCCAAAGCGTCAAAATATCATAGGCATCCTCAATCTGCCGCATGCATTGCTGCCATTCCTGCATCAAAGGCTTTATTGCTTCACATTCACCCAGTTCCTTTTCAGCTTCCTCAAGCTCCTTGTAACGTTCCAGCAACTGCCCTGCTTTTGTGACAGCATCTCTTTTCAACAGATAGACTTTATACAATTGGCTTGTCTCTGACTCTGACTGCTGCATCTTATCCTTCGTCCATTCAATGACTGATACCAAGGTCTGAAGTAAAGCCTCCATATCCGGCAATGAAAGCCTTTCTGATTTAAGGATTCTTTCTTTTAACTCCTGCAGTTTATTCGCATCTCTACACTCGTCCGATATTTGATCCGCTGCACCATTCTGTTCCTGATCCGTCTCTGCACCGTCCGCTGTAACCAGTTTCGGCACAAGAATATGTCCCACTTCTGTCTGACAGGCTGTCTTGATCTGTGCGATCTTCCTGTCCTTGTCCTTACGGCGCTTTGCCAGCTCATCCACAATATTCTGGTAAAGTTCTGTATTAAAAAGTTTTCTGAAAATCACTTTCTTGTCATCGGATTTTGCGCGCAAAAGGGCCATAAACTCCCCCTGAGCAATCATTGCCACCTGCATAAACTGGTTCTTCGTCAATCCGACGATTTCTTCCAGCTTCTTGTCTGTTTCCTTTGACGGATATTCGGTTCCGTCTGACATAATCAGCGACGCACTGCCGCTCTCTTCCTTCAGACCGGTTCCTCTTTTCAGAGGGCGGACATGCTTCGGTACACGTCGAACCGTATAGTGCACATCTTCACTGCCTTCCTTTTCTGAAAAAACCAATTCCACAAAAGGCTCCACAGATGCCGCTGCAAACTGACTCTGTAATTCGGCACCGTTCTTCCTATTCACAACAGAACTGGCTTCTCCGTAAAGTGCAAAAACAATAGCGTCAAAAATTGTCGTCTTCCCGGAACCTGTATCGCCCGTTATCAGAAATAAATTCTGATCCGGTTTTGTAAAATCAATCACCGTCTTCTTCCCATATGACCCAAAGGCCTGCATTGTCAGCTGAATCGGCTTCATCTATTTCACCCCCTGCACGGTATGTATCACATCCCGAAGAATCGTTTTCTCTTCATCATCCAAATCCTTCAAAAAGGAACAACATAATTCAAAAGGATCCTGTTCCTTCTCCGCCATCAGCTGCTCACTGTAATCGGCTTTTCGAAGTACTTCCCGTCGGATTTCCAGCAAATACGGAAACGCCATTCGGATTCTGTCCTGCATATCCATAATATCTAAATCGACTCTATCCGTCAGGATCACCGTCACGAAATCCTCGCAGGCCTGTGCAAGTACTTCTTCAAGACTGCCTTTGATGATCCGCACTTCACGCAGCGGTTTCAGCGGCAGCACTGTTATCTTTACTGACGTCTTGGGATCTTTTTCACCTATTTCCACCATAATGACACCCTTTTGCTGTCCGGCTTCACTGACTGAGCAGGCCAAAGGCGTTCCGCAGTAACGATACAATTCGCTGCCCACTTTCATTGGTTTATGAATATGTCCCAGCGCTGCATAATCAAAGGCTTCCAGCACATCTGACGCAACAGCATCGATGTTGCCCACAGTACGAATCTCCGAATCCATTCTCTCAACTGACTCTGCATTCTCTCCCACAGGCAAATAAAACTGGTGACTGACTAACACATTTCTCTCTGCCGTATTAACTTCTTCCCTTGCGATCAATTTATGCAAAGTCGCATCATAGGACAGATTATTGCCATTCTCATCCACTCCCACAATCTGCTTCACCATGGACGGTTTGACAAAAGGCAAAAGATAGAAATTCACCGGCCCAAATTCATCCTGAAGCGTCACCTTCTCAATATATTCTTCTTCCCTTCTCGGCGGCAGTCCAATCATATGTACTTTCTGTTCATCCAGAATCTCTCGGAAGCAATTCAAGCGCAGACCGCTGTCGTGATTGCCGCTGATGAGCATCATCTCAGTCTCCGGCACAGCCCTTTTCAGTTCCGTTATAAAGCTGTCAAACACTTCCACTGCCTCTGCCGCCGGAACTGCCTTGTCGTAGATATCCCCGGCAATCACGACGGCATCCGGCTGTTCTTCTCTGGCTAAATCTATCACCTGCCGCAAAATATCCATCTGTTCTTCCCGCAAATCTCTGTTCATCAGTTTTAATCCGATATGCAAATCCGATAAATGAAAAAACTTCATTTCCTGTAAACCTCCAAAAACCACTGTCTGAACCCATCAATTGTCAGCCTGTTATCTTATTCTTAATAAGATCATTGTACGACCATTTGTTCGATTTGTCTATAGTCAATCTTCCACTCCAACATCATACACCGCATTCCTAATGTCAAAAACAGGCAGTGGTAATATGTTCTATTGTATGTAATAAAATACGCAAACTGTTTTATGCATTTTTCGCAGAAGCAAAAAGCCCACAGAAAAAAAGGCGACTGTGCTTTTCTCTTCTGTGAGCTTTCCTTATTGACTTTGTATAATGAATTGATTAATTCAACACTTCTGCGATGGATTTCTTCACAATCTGAAGGCCTTCCATCAGTGTGTCATCCTCAATTGTCAGCGGAGGCATAATCTTGACAACGCCGTCATGACGGCCTGCAACTTCCAGAATCAGATGATTGTCAAAAGCCTTGTGAATGACCTCGATGGCTTTCTCCGACGCAATGCCATTGAAATCAACACCCCAGATCATACCGATGCCTCTATGTACCAGTCTTGCATCCATTGGCAGGATCTCTTTCTGAATAAACTGCTCAATGATCTGACCCTTACGTCTGACTTCTTCATCCAGCTTGTGTTCTGTAAAGTATCGGATACCGGCTGTACCGCCGATGAAAGACAGCTGATTGCCTCTGAATGTACCATTATGTTCTGCCGGTCTGAAAATATCCAGTTCCGGTTTGATCAGAAGCAGTGACATCGGCATGCCAAAACCTGAAATAGACTTTGACATAACAACCATATCCGGAACAATGCCTGCTCTCTCAAAGGAGAAGAAATAACCTGCTCTGCCGTTGCCCACCTGAATATCATCCACAATCATCAGAATGTCGTTTTCATCACAGATCTGACGAATGCCGCGCAGCCACTCTACGCTGGCAGGGTTAATGCCGCCCTCAGCCTGAACGGTTTCAAGAATAATTGCCGCAGGCTTGTCTACACCTGAATGGTCATCCTCCAGAACCCAACGCAAATAAGCCAGTGAATCAAATGTGCCGTCGTATGGAACAAATGTGACATTGTTCAGAGGAACACTGCCGCCTTCACGGCTTGTCTTATCTGTCGTCAAGGCAAGACTGCCGAGACTCATGCCATGAAAAGCACCTGCAAAAGCAATCACATTGGTCCGTTTCTTGTTCTTTCTGGCCAATTTCAGCGCTGCCTCAACTGCATTGGTACCTGTCGGTCCACAGCACATAACTTTATAATCCAGCTTTCTCGGACTGAGGATCAATCTCTCGAATTCAGTCAAAAATTCCTCTTTTGCACTGGTATACATATCCAATGCATTGATAATATTGTCATCTGCCAGATAATCCAAAACGGCTTTCTTAATCTCAGGATTGTTGTGACCATAATTCATAGAACCGGCTACAGCCAGGAAATCAACATATCGCTCACCGTCTTCAGAAAACATTTCAGCATTCAAAGCTTTCTTAAAAACGACAGGGTACTTTCTGCAATAGGATCTGACAACAGATTCTCTCTTTTCAAAAATATTCATATTTTATCACACATCATGCCTCATCGTTCAGGCATCCTATTCCTTTCTGTATATTCATTGTGTATTGCATCATCATTCAGATTCAGCCTTCAAAATGCTCTAAACAATTA
>NZ_JBBMEK010000007.1:0-32174 GCF_040096555.1 Coprococcus intestinihominis
ACATCAAGCCGACTTTCTTGATCATACGAGCCAGCTCACGTGTTGTGATTGCGATATCTACATCAGGAACACCAGCTGCATCTTCGTCATCTCTGCCGATTTCGAACTTCTTCGCTGTACATGGCATCACGCTGACGCTGACAATCTTCTTAGGATCAATGCCCATCTTCTCAGCAAAATAGGTCTTTAATGTTGCTCCGAACATCTGCTGTGGAGACTTGCAGCTTGAAAGGTTCTCTGTCATATCAGGGAAATAATGTTCACAGTATTTGATCCAGCCTGGTGAACAGGATGTGATCAGAGGCAGTTTGCCGCCATTTTGAACTCTGTCAAGGAATTCATGTGCTTCTTCCATGATGGTTAAGTCAGCTGCAAAATCTGTATCAAAAACTTTATCGAAACCAAGACGACGCAGTGCTGCAACCATCTTGCCTTCTACATCTGTACCCATCGGATAACCGAATTCTTCTCCAAGACCTGCACGTACACTTGGTGCTGTCTGAACAACAACATATTTATCAGGATCTGCAATTGCTGCAAAGATTTCGTCTGTGTTGTCTTTCTCATATAAAGCACCTGTCGGACAGACAGCAATGCACTGACCACAGGATACACAGCTTGTATCAGCCAGATCCATGTTGAATGCTGTACCGATATAACTCTTAAAACCACGCTCATTCGGACCGATGACGCCGATACCCTGAACCTTCTCACAGACAGCACTGCATCGACGGCAAAGGATACATTTGCTGTTATCACGAACCATATGTGCAGCGGATGTATCAATCATCGCCGGTGTCATCTCACCTGAGTAATAGTTTTCATCTTCAACACCCAGTTCCTTACATAACTGCTGCAACTCACAGTTTCCGCTTCTGACACAGCTTAAGCATTCTTTCTTGTGGTTGGAAAGAAGCAGTTCCAATGTCTTTTTACGTGATTCGATAACCTTCGGTGTGTTGGTCCAGACTTCCATACCCGGATTGATCGGATATACACAGGAAGCAACAAGGGATCTTGCACCTTTTACTTCTACAATACACATACGGCATGCGCCGATTTCATTGATTTCTTTTAAATAGCAAAGTGTAGGGATGTCAATATGTGCCAGTCTGGCAGCTTCCAAAATGGTAGAGCCTGCTGGTGCACTGACTTCAACACCATTGATTTTGATTGTAATATTTTCCATTGTCTGCTCCTCCATTACTCTTTGTAGATTGCGCCAAAGCGGCATTTTTCCATACAAGCACCGCACTTCAGACACTTAGACTGATCAATAACATGAGGCTCTTTGAGTTTGCCTGAAATTGCACCATTCGGACAATTTCTTGCACATAATGTACAGCCTTTACATTTATCTGCATCAATCTTGTAGGACAGCAGAGCCTTGCAAACGCCGGCAGGACATTTCTTGTCTACGATATGAGCAATATACTCATCTCTGAAATAACGAAGTGTGGACAGAACAGGGTTTGGTGCTGTCTGGCCCAGACCGCATAATGCATTATCTTTGATGTAGTAGCAGAGTTCTTCCATCTTGTCAAGATCTTCCAGAGTACCTTCACCCTTTGTAATCTTATCAAGCATCTCATACAGACGTTTTGTACCGACACGGCAAGGTGTACACTTACCGCAGGATTCATCTACAGTGAACTCCAGGAAGAACTTGGCAATATCTACCATACAAGTATCTTCATCCATAACGATCAGACCGCCGGAACCCATCATGGAACCGATGCTGATCAGGTTGTCGTAATCGATTGGAATATCCATATGTTCTGCAGGAATACAACCGCCGGAAGGTCCGCCTGTCTGAGCAGCCTTAAACTTCTTGCCGTTTGGAATACCGCCACCGATATCCTCGATGATGGTACGAAGTGTCGTACCCATAGGAACTTCTACAAGACCTGTATTGTTAATCTTACCATTGACAGCGAATACCTTTGTACCTTTGGACTTCTCTGTACCCATGGAAGCAAACCATTCAGCACCCTTCAGAATGATCTGCGGAATGTTCGCATATGTCTCAACATTGTTCAGGATAGTCGGGCTTGCGAAAAGACCTTTAACAGCCGGGAATGGCGGTCTTGGTCTTGGTTCGCCTCTGTTGCCTTCGATGGATGTCATAAGGGCTGTTTCCTCACCACAGACGAAAGCACCTGCACCAAGTCTGAGATCAATATCAAAATCAAATCCTGAATCGAAAATGTTCTTGCCTAACAGACCATATTCTCTTGCCTGTTTGATGGCAATATTCAGACGTTCAACAGCAATCGGGTACTCAGCACGGACATAGATATAACCCTGGGAAGCACCAATTGCATAACCTGCAATAGCCATTGCTTCCAGAACAACATGCGGGTCACCTTCCAGAACGGAACGATCCATGAATGCACCCGGGTCACCTTCATCGGCATTACAACAGACATATTTCTGAACGTTGCCTCTGTTGCCTGAAGCAAATTTCCATTTCATACCGGTCGGGAATCCGGCACCGCCACGGCCTCTTAAACCACTGGCAAGAATTGTCTCAATAACATCATCCGGGCTCATCTCGGTCAGTACACGGCCAAGGGCTTCATAACCGCCTGTACCAATGTATTCATCGATACTCTCAGGATTGATGATACCGCAGTTTCTAAGGGCAACTCTGTGCTGCAGACGATAGAAATCTGTATCTTTCAGGGCTTTGGCCTTGCCGCCGTCCTCTACATATAATAAACGTGTAACAACACGACCTTTTAACAGATGCTCACTGACGATCTCAGGAATATCTTCCGGTTTCACCATTGAGTAAAATGTTGCATCAGGATAAATAACCATAACAGGACCCTGTGCACATAAACCATGACATCCGGTCTTAACAATGGCTACTTCATTCTCTAAGCCGTTCTTCTTCAGTTCTTCCTGAAGAAGGCTGATCAACGTCTCACTTCCGGAGGATGTACATCCGGTGCCGCCGCAAACTAATACATGGGAACGATACATAGCTGTCTACCTCCTATAAATTTGTTGCGCTTAATGTATATTTACCAAGAACCTGACCACGGATCAGATGCTGTTCTACCACTTCATCAGCCTTCTCCGGTGTCATCTTAATATAAGTCACTTTCTCTTTGCCAGGTTCATAAACTTCTACAATCGGTTCATACTGACATAATCCAATACAACCTGTCTGTGTAACAATAACATTGTCCAGATGCTTAGCCTGAACATCTTCAGCTAACTTATTAAGCACTGGTCTTGCGCCGCTGGCAATACCACATGTTGCCATACCGACAACCACACGAATATGATGAGAATTATCATCCTCTCTCATATTGACCTCACCCTGCATTCTGTCACGAATGGCTTTCAATTCTGCAAGTGATTTCATGCTGTCTCCTCCTCATTCTATACAACTGCACCGCCGTCAACTTCATGACTGTTTTCGTTAAGAAATTGACGAATATACTCTGATACCTCAGGGTTATTCAGCGGCACACCCTCCAAAATATTCTTAAATTCTCTTGTATCCAGCGTAAAGGAACGCTGATTGAACGTATATGTATATAAAAAATCTATCTGTGTGTTGAATGTGATCAAGGTATAAATCGTTCCATTCATATCACCAAGGGGCATCCTGTCAATATGGGATAAACCGAATACCGCTGTGACCTTCGTCCCGACACCGGGCTCAGACTGAATAGAAAAACTGCCTCCCGTACTCTCGGCAGCCATTTTGAAAAACGGAACCCCCAGACCGATCTTGCGGGTTGTGCGGGTTGTAAAGAACGGATCCGTCACACGGGCTGTCTGTTCTGCTGTCATACCGCAACCATTATCTTCTATAATAATGGTCAACGTATCCGCCGCTTCATCCACATCCACTGAAATCTGTATCAGTGAAGCTTCCGCTCTCACGGAATTCTGGGCAATATCCAATACATTCAACGCAATCTCAGGCATCATGACTAGTTATACTTCTCCAATACACCATCAATATCGTCTACAGTCAATCGACCGTACACTTCACCATTCACCATCATAACCGGTGCAAGACCACAGGCGCCGACGCAACGACAGGCATCCAGTGAAAACTTACCATCCGGTGTACACTCACCGCCTGCAATATCAAGCTTCTCCATGAGCTTATTGTAAATATCTCCGGAACCCTTAACATAACATGCAGTACCAAGACAGACGGAAATCTCATACTTGCCCTTCGGATTCAGGTTGAACCATGAATAAAATGTGGCAACACCATAAATCTTCTCAAGAGGTACATTCAATTCATCAGAAATGATTTTCTGAACCTCAATCGGAAGGTACCCGTAAATCTCCTGCGCTTTCTGCATGATCGGCATCAGACATCCCTTCTCATCTCTGAGTTCCTGGATGACTTTCAGCAATTGTTCTTTCTGCTCTTCTGTACCATAGAAAGGTACTGTTTTCTTATTTGAAGCCAAAAGAATCCCTCCTTCTTTTTTCTCATAATATTACAGGTCGATTGTCCTGCTAAAAAACATGAATTTGCTTTCTTATGACAGCATATCACTATTTTTCATAATAATCAACCTATTTTTAGCGTATAGTTTAGTAAGTTTTTAACAACGTTTGTTAAATTTTTGTTTTTATACAAATACACGCCGTCATTCTTGCTAATTTAACCCACATATATTTTAGTACTTTTTGTTGAAATCGTACATCACCCATGCTATACTGTTTAAGAATAATATTATCCCTTCTCCGCAATACAACAGCCAGACAGTGTTTACACCTGTCGTCCGCTGTGCAAAGCAGTTGGAAGCCTGCACGGAGAAACAGACAGGAGGAATTTTCATGCTTGTAAGAGATCTCATCCCATTGCTGGATGCTGAACTGATTTACGGATCAGATGATATTGATATACGCGAAATCCATTCCGGATGCGGTTCAGATATGATGAGCGATGTTTTGGCCTTTGTAAAAGATCAGCCGGTGCTGCTGACAGGCCTGTGCAACCCGCAGGTTATCCGCACCGCTGAGATGATGGATATTATGTGTCTGGTTTTTGTACGAGGTAAGCGGCCGGATGAGAAGATGATCGAACTGGCCCGTGAGCGTGGCATCTGCCTGCTTGCCACACCGCATACGATGTTTACGGCGTGTGGCATACTCTACAAGGCCGGACTGGTCGGAGGTGCTTAAGGTGAACGATACGATAAAGTTAGAATATACGGTCTCTGGCGAAGATTTCACTCGCGCCGGTGAAGCCAGCAGTGACCTCAAGAATATGCTCAAGCAGCTGGGCGTTTCCCCTGATGTCGTCAGAAAGGTATCCATTGCCATGTACGAAGGTGAGATCAATATGGTGATCCATGCCAATGGCGGCATTATCACGGTTTATATCTCCCCCACAGAAGTCACCATGATCCTGAAGGATTCAGGCCCGGGTATACCTGATATTGACAAGGCCATGCAGGCCGGCTACTCGACAGCTCCTGACAATATCCGCTCCCTTGGATTCGGTGCCGGCATGGGATTGCCTAATATGAAGAAATACTCCGATGACATGAAGATAGAAACAGAACTGGGTGTCGGCACCACTGTAACTATGACTGTCCGAATCTGCTAATATGTAACTGAAAGGAAGGTGATAGAATGAACAAAAAATTCTTTCATTCTGTATACCTTGACGAAAGCCTCTGCAAAGGCTGTATCAATTGTATCAAACGCTGTCCGACCCAGGCCATCCGCGTCCGCAACGGCAAAGCCCGCATCACCAGCCAATTCTGTATTGACTGCGGTGAATGTGTCCGGACCTGCAGCCATCATGCAAAGAAAATACATATCGATTCTCTGGATATACTCAACAACTACGCATACACGGTTGCTCTTCCTGCACCTTCTCTGTATGCGCAGTTCAATAACCTGGATGATGTCAATATTCTGCTGACAGCCCTCATCTACCTTGGTTTTGATGATGTCTATGAAGTCGGTGCCGCAGCAGAACTTGTCTCGGAAGCCTCAAGGAAGTATGTAGATGAACACCAAGATCAATGGCCGTTTATCAGCACAGCCTGCCCATCTGTTGTTCGTCTGATCAGAGTCCGTTTTCCGAACCTCATTGACCATCTACTGCCGATTCTCCCTCCCATTGAAGTGGCAGCTACCCTTGCCAGAAAACGAGCTATGGCCAAGACGGGCCTGCCTGCTGACAAAATCGGCATTATTTTTATTTCACCATGTCCATCAAAGGTCACCTATGTCAAATCCCCGCTGGGAACAACCCGCAGTGAAGTAGACGGTGTTCTGGCCGTCAAAGATGTCTATACCCTTTTACTGCCACATATGAAGATTGCCGAACAGCATCCCATGGATCTGGCGATTTCCGGCAGAATCGGCATTGGCTGGGGCTGCAGCGGCGGTGAGGCCGGCGGCATGATCACAGACAGCTATCTGGCCGCCGATGGCATTGAGAATGTCATTCGTGTTCTGGAAGACCTGGAAGATGAGAAGTTTGCAAAACTGCAGTTTATTGAGCTCAATGCCTGTAGCGGTGGCTGTGTCGGCGGTGTTCTCAATGTAGAGAATCCTTATGTTGCCAAAGCCAAGATCAAGCGTCTGAACAAATATCTTCCGGTGGCCAGAACCCACAGCGAAGATATTCCCCAGAAAGTGGAGCTTGGATGGCATACAACGGTTGAATACGAACCGGTTTTCAGGATTGGGGATACCATGCTTGAGAGCATCACCAAGATGAAACAAATCGAAGAACTCTGCAATGAATTTCCGGGACTTGACTGTGGTTCCTGCGGTGCCCCGTCATGCCGTGCCCTGGCAGAAGATATCGTCCGGGGCAAAGCCGAGAAAAACGACTGTGTTTACATTCTCCGCAATCACATTCATCTGCTTTCCGAAACCTACTCACGCTTCTCACACGAAGCTATTGTAGACGGCGAAGACCCGAATGCATGCATCCATATTCTGATGCATTATATGGACAAACTGACAGAAGAGATCGCATTGCTTGACTCACACAATCTGATTAATTCAGATGCTGAATCCGAGGAGGAACAGGACCATGACCATTAAAGAATTAATTGACAGCGGCTTATTTAAGACAATCAATGTCGGAGATGACACAGACCGCAACATCTCCGGACTTTTCTGCTGTGACCTGCTGAGCATTGCCATGAGCAAGGCACCTGAAGACAGCGTATGGGTCACAGTCATGGGGAATATCAATACACTGGCTGTTGCTGCCCTGTGTGATGTTGGCTGCATTGTTCTCGCCGAGGGTATTTCTCTGGATGATGCTGCCAGGGCCAAGGCTGTCCAGCAGCATATCACCGTCCTCAACACGGATATGCCGATTTTTGACGCCGCACTGAAGGTTCACGAGCGCATCCATGCCTGATTTAAACTATGATCTTCATATCCATTCCTGCCTTTCCCCATGCGGGGATGATGATATGACACCGGCCAACATTGTGGGTATGGCCATGATCAAAGGCCTTGATCTCATCGCTGTGACAGACCACAATTCATGCAGGAATTGTCCCGCAGTCCTGACTATGGCAGAGGCTTACGGTCTAACCGCCCTTCCAGGAATGGAGCTGACCACTTCTGAGGAAGTACATGTGGTCTGCCTCTTTGCTGATTTAAAGGATGCTTTGGCCTTTGATGAATATGTCTACAGCCATCTAATGGCTGTTCCGAACAACGAGAAGATTTTCGGCAAACAACAGCTCTATAATGCCGATGATGAAGTCATCGGCACCATACCGAATCTGCTCATTAATGCCACAGATATTTCTTTTGATGATGTTTTTGATTTGACAAAAGATTACAACGGGATCATGATACCTGCCCATATTGACAAAACGGCCAACAGTCTGCTGGCCAACCTGGGCTTCATTCCGCCGGACAGCCAGTTTACCTGTGCCGAGATCAAAGATATGTCCAAGTATCATGAACTGAAAAAGCAGCATCCCTATCTGGAACGCTGCCATATCATCAGCGCTTCTGATGCCCATTATCTGGAGCACATCAATGAACCACATTATACCTTGTCTGTCAAAAGCCGAAATCCAAAGGATATCCTTTCAGCCTTGACAACAGCTGTATAGAAACGGGACTGACGCACGTAACCATGCATCAGTCCCGTTTTTATCTTATGACACCTATAGGATGACTGTCGTGTCATAACCACACTTCCACCGGATTTTTATAAAACAAAAGAGTGCATGAAAAACTATTTTTCACACACCCTTCTGCGATTATACATATAAAAGGATTTTTATGTTAGAAATTTTCTAAAGTTGTTTTTGTCCATTAATTAAATGAACATTGGAATGAAGTATAAGCCCAGGCATGTGATAACGATCCAGAATACGCACATGAAAGCCATGAAGCCCCATACATCTTTCAGTTTCATGCCTACTACAGACAGTGCAGGAATAACATACAGAGGCTGTAAGAGGTTTGTACACTCATCACCAAATACGAAACCATTCAAGCAGTTAACAAGGTTTGTACCAGGGATAGACTGAGCAGCCTGTACGATCAGAGGACCCTGAACAGTGAACTGACCACCCTGTGATGGAATGAACAGGTTAACAACTGCTGCTGACAGGAATGAGAATACTGGCATTGTCTGAGCTGTTGCTACAGAAACGATTGCGTTAACGATAACAGAACCAAGACCGCCTTCAACATACATCATACCCATGATCGCACCATAGAATGGGAACTGAAGGATAACATCTGTTGCCAGATGCATGCTGTCTGTGTGTGCTTCCATCCAAGAATGCGGCTGCGGGAACAGGAAACAGTTGATACCAACGAACATGAAGATAACCATGTTCATATTTAATGTTGCAAAGAAACCTTTTGTTGCAATTGAATAAATAATGTAGATAAAGATAGCGGCACCAACAATCCACATGATAGGTTTGCATGTGTTCATCTTTTCAGCCGGTGTTGTAGCTTTTTCACGGCTCTGGTAATCCTTTGGAGCTACATCTGCCTGTGTTGCAATGTTTCTTAACTCTACTAACTCGTCATCGCCCGGCTGTGTAAATAATACTAACACAATAAAGCAAACAGCGAGGATAACCCAAAGTACAACGTTAACCGGGTTGTAGCAAGTTTCAGCAACTGTCATTGTCTTACCTACGATTTCAGCATAGTTGCTGCCGTCTGTCGCAAGGTTTGAATACAGTGTTGCGGATGGTCCAAGGCACTGTCCAAGAATCATACAGCAATAACCGCCGGCAACCATCATTGGGAAATGAAGACCTTTGACACGTTTAGCAAGCTGCATGGCCAGGATAGGTGTAACGATTGTACAGAATGCCCAGTTCAGCATGGAGGATACATAACCAAAAGCCATTAACAGAATCAGGGCTGCTACACGTGTGTGTACAAGACCTGCAAGGCCATCAAGTAACTTGGAAACCTGTGGACTTCGTGCGCATGTTGCACAAACAACAACCATCAGGCCCATCTGGAATGCCAGTGTGAACTGGCTGCTTAAGCCATCCCACCAGGATGATAACAAATTAATAGGTGAAATGTGGCAAACTACCAGTGATAACACAGCTACCACCAGCGTTAAAACGACACAGAAAACAAATGAATCCGGAATAATTTTCTCAGCTGCAAAATTAAATTTCTTACTGATTTGCCAAAGCGGTGTTCCTTTTCTCTTCTTCTCGCTCATAATCTACTCCCTTTCTCTCTTTTAAAACCCTCTGTCTCCCCCAAAGAACTATGAGAAACACGCTCCGCGAGTTTCTCAAGTTATCGCGGCAGTCGCCAAATTCTCATGCAAGCACGGACTTTGGCTCGTTGCTCGCGTAAATTAATTTTTTAACTGTCCGAAGACAGTTAAAAACGTCTTCGAGCAGTTATTTTATTATTTATTTACCGTATAACATCTTGATCAGATATTCATTCAGACCACCGTTGATCTCAGCGATTTCATCTTCAGTGTAGGACATAAAACCTGTCTTCTTGCCGTCTTTTGTCTCGGCTCTGAAGCCCATCTTGCCTTCGTCGATCATTTCCTTCAGAAGTGGTGATGGTTCATGGCTGTCTTCAAGGTCTTTTAATACATAATCATGAATGTTATAAGTCAACTGAGTGCCTACCATATCAGAATTTACCAGCGGCGGTAAGTATGGCAGTCTTAAACCAAAGCTGTATTTGCAGGCATCATCAACGGTTTTAGCGTCTGCAATACCTCTTTCAACGATGGAAATCGCTTCACGCCATAATGCATGCTGCATTCTGTTGGCGATGAATCCAGGTACATCCTTCTTGCAAAGAACAGGTTTCTTGCCTGCTCTTGTCAGCATATCCATCACAGTTTCAACAACTTCATCTGTTGTCGCTTCTGTTCTGACAACTTCTACCAGTGGAATAAGGAAGCCAGGATTCCAGAAATGTGTACCTACAAGTCTTTCTTTATGTTTGCATTTTGCAGAAATTTCTGTAGGGCTCATAACGGATGTATTTGTACAGAAGATCGTATCTTCGGAAACAATGCCTTCCAGCTGTGCGAACAGATCCTGTTTCAGCTGCATATCTTCCAGTACACATTCTACCACAAGATCCGCGTTCTTAACGCCTCCGCTCTCAATATCCTGTGTGAAGCTGATCTTGCTGATTACTTTATCAACATCGGCTGGTGTCACGATTTCTTTTTCAACCAGCAGTTTCATGTTGTTTCTGATCTTTGCTTCAATATCTACAGGGAATTTATCATATACTGTGATTGTGACATCATCAAGTCCTGCTAAAACCTGTGCGATGGCGCTTCCCATCATACCGCCGCCGCAAATTAAAATCTTTTTAACTTCTTTCATGACGTTTCTCCTATTTTTCTATTGATACGGCTGTTCAAAATAATTCTGAAGTCCTTTCGTCATGTTCTGAACAGCCGACCGACATTTATTCAACTTCTAAATAATCTGCATCATCAGGCTGACGCGCACCGTCTTTCTCGTACACACCCATGACATCACATTTCGGACAATATCCGAATTTCTCACCGAAATCCGGAATCATGTCAACGGCATACTCAAACTTCAGGCCGCATTTCGGGCAATGATAATACATATACATTGGTCCCCAGGTCATTTCACACCTCCTGTGAAGTTCCCGACTCAATTATTTTGTTAAACCAAGGATTTCACGTGCTTCAGCCGGTGTAGCAACTTCGTTGCCGTATTCTCTGATCACACGGGCAGCTCTTTCAACGAACTGTGCATTGCTGTCAGCAAGAACACCCTTGGAGTACATAACATTATCTTCCATACCAACACGGATGTGGCCGCCTAAAGCAACTGCTGCGTACATAATTTCCATTGCGGAATGTCCAACACCGAATGTAGACCATGTAGAACCCGGACAAAGCTGATCCATTGTTTCCTTCATGAATACAAGGTTCTTAACGGAACCAGGAATACCGTTTGCGCAGCCCATGCAGAACTGGAAGTGTAATGGTGCTTTCAGAACACCTTTCTTCAGATAGTAAGCTGCATTTGCGATCATACCAGGATCGAAAGCTTCGATTTCAGGTTTAACATTCAATTCCTGGAACAGTTTACCGCATCTCTCAAGGAATGCAGGGCTGTTGATGAAGAGGCTGGCATTTAACCAGTTCATGGAACCACAGTCATAAGAAGCCATCTCAGGTTTCAGGATCTGAACATGTTCAAGACGTGTATCATCTGTTGCATAGATATCACCGGATGTTGTCAGGTTCAAGATGATATCGCAGTCCGGATATCTTTCATGGATCAGGTTCACTGTTTCGATAAATTTATTCTTGTCCATTGTACCGTTGCCGTTGTCATCTCTCATATGAAGATGCGCGATGGCTGCACCTGCTTTCCAGCAAGCATATACGTCATCAGCAATTTCTGATGGAGTCATTGGTACGTTAGGGTTATTCTCTTTCTTTGGCCATGCGCCTGTTACTGCTGCTGTGATAATAGTTTTCTTTGCCATTGTTAATCTCTCCTTTAAAATCTAAATTAATTATTAAATTTTTCTAATAATTCCTTACGCCAATATATAATAGCAATATCTGTGCCAACTTTATTTTCCGACTCATTTTTGTACTTTTATGTGTACATTTATGCGTTTTTTCCAGTTTTTTAATGGTTTTTAGGGGAACTATTTGACAAATACGACCAAAAAGTGTATACTTTTCAGCAAAAGAAAGTGATTATATTCACCATGCGGTGATTTTTATCACCATCGTTATATTTTTATCGATTTTAGGAGGATAACATGAGCCAACACGGTCGATTTGAACAGGATTACCTGCGTATGAAAGTACAGATAGACAAACTGAAAGCCTCTGGGCTATCCGAGGAACAGCGCACTATTTTTTCGAAACTGGACAAAATGACACAGCATTTCGAGCATCATCTTTTCACTGAATATATTGATTTTGAAGAGATTTGCGACAATCTGCCAGATGCCATTTATGTCGCAAGCCCGGACGGTACGACCATTTATGTCAATGATACCTACACCAAGCTCAGCGGTATCACGAAAGCGGAGGTTATTGGTGAAAATGTTCACCAGATCAATCGTGAGAAGAAACTTTACACCAATGGTATCCTTCCCACCATTCTGAAATATCAAAAAAGATCCGAGATTATCGGTGTGATGAAAAAGACGAATACCACGGTCCACATCAGCGGATTCCCGATTTTTAATGATAAGCACGAATTGAAATACGCAGTTGCCTGTGACCGTGATATCCAACAGCTAGAAACCGTCAAGGACCAGCTGATCCAATTAAAGAGCGCCATTGAGAAGAAAGAAAACGAGAACAGTTATCTGCGTACCCAGCAAATTCAGCAGTCCAAAGTGATTTTTAAAAGTGATCAAATGTATCAGGCTGTTTCTACTGCCCTGGCGGTTGCTCCGACAGATGCCACCGTCCTGATCACCGGTGAAAGCGGTACAGGCAAGGAAGTCATTACCAATCAGATCTATCAGGCCAGCAAACGTTTCGGTAAACCGTTTCTGAAGGTCAACTGTGCCGCCATTCCGGATACTCTGATGGAATCCGAACTGTTCGGTTATGAGCCCGGTGCCTTCACCGGAGCCAGCAAGTCCGGCAAAACCGGTATTTTTGAGCTGGCCAACGGCGGAACACTGATGCTGGACGAAATCGGCGAAATGTCAGTTCAGATGCAGACGAAGCTGCTCCGTGTCCTGCAGAACCACGAGATCACCAAAATCGGCGGTCACAAAGCCATCCCCGTAGATGTCCGCATTATTGCCGCCACAAATAAGAACTTACTTCAATGCATCGAGGAACATACATTTCGAGAAGACTTGTACTATCGATTAAACGTTGTACCAATTCAGCTTGTTCCTTTAAGAGAACGAAAATCAGATATAGAAGTGCTTTTTTATCACTTTTTTGAAAAATATACCAAAAAATACAACAAGCCCATCGAGATCTACAGTGATGCCCTGCATCTTCTGGAGAATTACAACTGGCCGGGCAATATCCGTGAATTAGAAAATGTCACAGAACGTCTTGTTGTTATCAACCAGAATAATATTATCGACAAGAAAACGGTAGCTCTGGTGCTTGGTATCCGGGACACAGATTCCTATGCCCATCCCGAAGATGAGTACAATCTGAAAGCTTCCACCATTGCACTCGAAAAGCACATTATAGAAAAAGCCCTAGCTACCTTCCATACAAAACGGAAGGCAGCCACGGCTCTCGGCATTGATCATTCAACACTGGTCAAGAAATGCCAACGATATGGTATTTAGACGTCAATTATTCTTCTTTATCGAGTTCTATACATTCCAAATCATCCGGAACATACAGATTTCCCTTGTAATATAACCGCCCTTCTGCTGTATAGAGGGCTTTTCGGCGTTCGATGTTGTCGTCCTCGGTATGGTACAGAATAAGATTTGGTACATTGAGATAAGCCGCCAGTTCACAGGCCTCTCGGACGGTACTGTGGTGCTTCTCATATGGATCGTACTGGTCCCGCTGCGAATACAGACAAAAGGCTTCATGCATGAGCCAATCACTGCCTTCGGCATAACCAAAGCAGTTCTCATTAAGAGGTTCGTCCCCGGCACAGGTGAGTTTCTGTCCGTTTTTAAGGAGCATTGTAAAGCCGTACTGCTTAGCCTTGGTAGATAAGATATCGAAAAATGTCACATCGTAATCCAGGATATGCTTCGTATCCCCATCATGAAGGGGTACGAACTGGATACGATGATCCAAAAGTCTTGTAAATTTCTTCGGCAATGTCAGATTGGCTATGGTTCGTACTGTTTCTACCAATGCACTGTGGCAATAAATCCGAAGATTCCCTTCATACTGTTCCCTGCGCATCTTTGTTGCAATCATACGGATCATCCAGATCATACCAAGCAAATGGTCTGTATGTTCATGGGTCAGAAAAATGTGATGGATCTGCGCCATGGAAATATCTGCATCCTGAAGCTGGCGCATGATGCCGTTGCCACCGCCTGAATCTACCAGGAAATATTCATCATCATCCTGAATTGCAAAACAAGTATTATAACATCTGGTCACAAGGGCATTGCCCGTTCCCAGCATAATCAGTCTCTCCATTTGGTTATATCCCACTCCTGTCATTCAAATTTCCTATAAATTGAAGCAATGATTCAGCGGGCCGCTTCCCTCTCCCAGGTCAAGTCCATCCTTTAAAGCACCGGTGATATAATTCTTCGCATTCTGTACGCTTGTCTTCATATCATAACCCAAAGCCAGATTGCTGGCGATGGCAGATGATAAAGTACAACCTGTGCCGTGGGTGTTCGGATTATTGACACGTTCTCCGCGATACCACATAAATTCACCGTCATGGTATAAAAGGTCATCTGCAGTCTCTGTCAAATGTCCGCCCTTAATCAGAACGCTGCCTGAAAGATTTCTTCCAATGACTTCTGCCGCTTTCTTCATGTCATCTACATTCTTAATCTCAAAACCACACAACTTCTCTGCTTCCGGGATATTCGGTGTAATGATATCCCCCATCGGGAGCAGGACAGAAATCAGCGTATCCATGGCATCCGGCTGCATCAGCGCGCATCCGCTTGTGGAAACCATCACCGGATCTACCACGATATTCTTCGCATTGTATTCCTTTAACTTTGCTGCGATCATCTGGATCGTCTCGATATTGGAAACCATGCCAATCTTGACAGCATCCGGAAAAATGTCCTTGAACACACAGTCCATCTGCTGACCCACAAAATCAGCACCTGCATCCAGCACCCCATAAACCCCTGTTGTGTTCTGTGCTGTCAATGCCGTAATTACACTCATTGCATAAACCTTGTGTGCTGTCATCGTCTTTATATCTGCCTGAATACCGGCACCACCGCTACAGTCGGAACCGGCAATTGTCAATACTTTCTTCATAAAAACATCCTTTCGTCAATGAAATCGCAATCTGAATTTGCTTACTCACAGTATACCATATCTTTATCTATATTGACAGATTTCTTTAAAACCATTATAAAAAAGCATTTCAGTTACTTTTTAATTGAGGACCAGCTTGGCAGCGCATTCAGCCATTCTTTTAATGATTTTCAACAACTTGACACTTTTCAACAGAATCTATATTATTGAATTATGACTTTATAAAAAGAGGTTTTATCATGAAAAAGAAACGTTTTCAGAAAATTTATATAGAAATCATCAACCGCTGCAATCTCAGCTGCAGTTTCTGTCCCACCAGTGACCGTCCGGCAAGAATGATGTCTGTGGATGAATTTGCGAAGATTGCTGCACAGGTAACCCCTTTTACAGACTACATTTGCCTTCATGTAAAAGGTGAACCGCTGATGCACCCATGGCTTGGCGATATTTTGGCCATCGCCCATCAAAACGGATTAAAAGTTAATCTAACCACCAATGCAGTGCTTCTTCCCGAAAAACATCAGCTGCTTCTGGGCGAAACAGCACCCCGTCAGATTTCTCTGTCCCTGCACAGCTTTGATGCCAATACCATGCATACCCGGGATTTCCGCTCCTATCTTGAGAATGCTATTGATTTTGCCCGGACTTTTACAATGACAACACCGGGCTATATCAGCTTCCGACTCTGGAATCTGGATGGTACTGCCAAAGCTGACCAGCGCCTTCGCAACCAGTTTATTCTCGAAGCCCTTGAACAGGCCTATCATCTTGCCCAGCCCATTGACGCCTATGTGGGTAAGGTTCACGGCAACGCCATTGCACCCCATACCTATGTGAATTTTGACCAGCTTTTTGAATGGCCGGATGAACACGCATCGGATTACGGTTTCAACGGCACCTGCCATGGCCTGCGGCATCAATTGGCGATTCTGGCAGATGGCCAGGTCGTTCCATGTTGTCTGGACCACAACGGCCATCTGGCTTTGGGCAATATTTTCAAAGAATCCCTGGATACGATTCTGTGCAAAGAAAAAAGTCTCCGAATCATCGAAGACTTCCGTTCTCATCATATTCATGAAAATCTGTGCCGTCGCTGCGGCTACCGTACACGTTTCTGATATTACAATACAGGGGCAAACAGGCGCAGTACCCACTGAATGATCTTTTCATACCATGGACGGCTCTGCCACTCATCCAGATAGATTTCCTGACATTGTTTCAATGTCTCATGAATATCATCCCGGATATCCGCAACAGCCGATGACTCACAAGTGAACACACCGCATTCATAGTGCAGATAAAAGCTCCTGTAATCCATGTTGATGGTTCCGCAGACCGCACACTCATCATCACAGACAACCGTCTTTGAATGGATAAAGCCGGGCATGTATTCATAGACATGGACACCGTTCGCAATCAGCGGCCCATAATTAGCCACATTCACCATATAGACATACCATTTGTCATAGATATGCGGCACAATGATCTTCACATCCACGCCGCTTCGGGCTGTTCGGCACAAATCTTCCGTCATCTTCCTGTCAATAACCAGATACGGTGTTGTAATATAAACATAATCCCGGGCCTTATTGATCAGATGCGTATACACATCCTCCGCAGGATTATTGGGATTATTGGCCGGCCCATCACAAAACGGCTGCACAAATCCGTCACTGGGCATTTTGACCGTCGGCATGTAAACCGTATAATCCGTGGTAATCTCATACCCCATCGCCACTTCCCACATCTCAAGAAAAATTGACGTCAACCCCCACACACCTTCACCCTCCAGACGAAGCGCCGTATCCTTCCAGTGTCCAAAACGCTGGATAATATTGGCATATTCATCCGCCAGATTAATACCGCCGCAATAGCCGATGTTGCCGTCAACAATTGTAATCTTCTGATGGTTTCTGTAGTTAAAGGACAATCTGTCGACATTTTTATGGATAGGGGCAAACACCGCCAGTCGAATACCGGACTTGACAAGCTCATCACGAAATTCTGCGGTGTTGATTCCCAGGCAGCCAAAGTCATCGATCAATAAACGGATATCTATACCCGCTTTTGCCTTCTCGATCAGCACTTCTTTGACTCTCTTCCAGATCACGCCGTCACTGATAATAAAATACTCCAAAAAGATACACTTCTCTGCCTTTTTCAGATCCTCGATCATTGCATCCAGCATTTCCTCACCCAGCGGAAAATATTTCACATCGGTGTGACGATACATGTTAAAGCCTTCACTTCCCAAAAAACGAACAATCTGAACTTTATAAGGATGCAGTTCCTGCAATTCCTCCATAACTTCCGGCTGATGCGGCACATACTGGCGCATCTTCGCCTCTGTCTCTCTGATCAGAATATGCGTCTTGCTGTTTCTTCTTCGCTGTCCCCACATATAATACAGAAACAGGCCTGTCACCGGAAAAACAAGAACGATGACACACCAGAACTGACGATAGGACTCCTGATCATTAATGAGACCAAACACAAGCAAAAAGCTTATAATTTCCAACAGGACATAAGCCCAGGAAGCATATTCATGAAGATACCGTCCCACCAGAACCATTGTAATCGCCTGCAAAACAACAGCAACCGCTACTGTCAATGCCCTTACAATCGCCTGGGAATTATTTTTTAATGCCTCCATTTTCTCACCTTTCCAAACTCCTTGTATTTCCTTCTATCTGTTATAATACTCTAGCAGTTCTTTTTTAAACCGTCAACACCCTCCTTTTCTTTTTTATCGCCTTTATGCATATTTATACATTTGTACCTTATATTATTCATCATTTTTCTCTATTTTCTTTATTTACTGCATAGAATAAGCCTACACATTTTGAATAAACGCATTTTATATCTTGCATTTTTTACACAAATTTTTACAATCTCTTCAAAAAGCGTAAGTTTCTTTTGTATTTATCCGTGGTTTTTCTTCGATAAATCTACTTTTTTTGCGGTTTTTCTTCATTTTTATACATTTTGACATTTTTATTTTCTATAATTGCATATCAATATTTTCATCCATTCTTCTGCACTGACGCATAAAATCAAAAAAACAACTTGCAAAAACACCAATATAATGATAAAGTATTTTCATATTATAATGCAATTATGTAAATTTTTATAGAAAAGGATTGAACAATAATGGCTAAAGAAATAACAGAATTTAATAACCGTCTGGACAAGCTTGCTGAATACTGCATGAATTCAGGGCGTTTTGACCAGGATCTGTATATTGAGTACGATGTCAAACGTGGTCTGCGTGACTCCAACGGTAAAGGTATCCTTACCGGTCTGACAGAGATCTCCGATGTCGTCGCTTTCAAATCCGTACATGGACGCAAGATTCCGATTGACGGCCAGCTCTATTATCAGGGCTATAATGTCATGAATCTTGTTGAAGGCAATAAGACAAGCCGTTTTGGTTTTGAAGAAATCACCTATCTTCTTCTCTTCGGCGAGCTGCCGAACAAGGACCAGCTTCAGGAATTTCTTGATATTCTTGGAAATTATCGTGAACTCCCGGACAACTTCGTCCGTGACATCATCATGAATGCACCGAATGCCAACATGATGAATGTACTCCAGAAGAGTGTTCTGACACTTTATTCCTACGATGACCATCCTGAAGACATTTCAGTCAATAACGTTCTGCGTCAGTCTCTTCAGCTGATCGCGCGATTCCCGCTGATCGCTGTTTATGGCTACCACAGCTATCGTCATTACATATTAGACAAGAGTCTTGTCATCCGCCGTCCGAAGCCTGAACTTTCGACAGCAGAGAATATTCTCCGCCTGCTCCGTCCGGATGGCCGGTACACCGAACTTGAAGCCAAGGTTCTTGATATTGCACTGATCATTCACGCAGAACACGGCGGCGGTAATAACTCCACATTCACCACTCATGTTGTTACTTCCACAGGCACTGATACCTATTCGGCCATCGCTGCTTCCCTCGGCTCCCTGAAAGGGCCAAAACACGGCGGTGCCAATCTGAAGGTTCAACAAATGTTCAAAGATATCGAAGAACATGTTACCAACTGGGATGATGATGATGAAGTTACTGAGTATCTGACCAAGATCCTGAACCGCGAAGCCTTTGACGGCAAGGGCCTCATCTATGGCATCGGTCATGCGGTATATACAGAATCCGATCCACGATGCGTTATTCTGAAGAAATATGCCCAGGCACTTTCCAACGAGAAAGGCCTGACCAAAGAATTCGAACTTTACAACCGTGTTGAAGGCATTGCCATCAAACTCATGCAACAGCATCGCCAGCTGTTCAAACCGATCTGTGCCAATGTGGACTTTTACAGCGGTTTTGTCTACACCATGCTTGGCCTTCCGATGGAATTGTTCACACCGATTTTTGCCATTTCCCGTATCTCCGGATGGTGTGCACACCGTATTGAAGAACTGGCCAATGAAGGCAAGATCATCCGTCCGGCTTACAAGTATGTCGGCCACCACAAAGACTACGTTGCCATTGAAGACAGATGGTGGTAGGCTGCCAGCCTTTCCTTCTCTTTCTTCGGCAATTGCTTAATTGCATATTCACGTCGCATGGCGTCCTGTCGATTCTCAAAGACTTCATAGTAAGCCAGAGTCACAGGGCGCCTGCTTTTTGTATATTTTGCCCCTTTTCCGCTGTTGTGAGCCACTACACGCATCTCAAGATCCACCGTCCATCCTGTATACAGGGAACCATCCGAGCAGCGCACCATATACGTATAGCATCTGTCCTTTTCCGCGGCGCCGTTCTCTCCGCAGACATCAACCTTTTTTTTCTCATTATTCTGTGAGTTTGCTTTTTTCTTCTGCATACGCAAGAATCTCCTTCAAACCTTCCGGCAGTTTCGTCCATTCTGTCCTGTCAAATACTGTCAAAACGGTTTCACAACTATCTATCAGCTCTTTTGCCTTCTCAATATGTTCTGCATCGACAGCTGAAAATGTACGCACCGCAACCGTCTGAACCGCCAATGCTTTTGCTGACGGATAATCCAGGTCATTCTCCCACAGAATTCCTGTCGCAAATGGCATGCCCTGCCTCTGAAGTCTGCGAAAAACAGCCTTGCCCCTGCCGCCCCCGGCAATGACAAATACTTTCGGTGCCCCTGAAACAGGCTGCAGCTCCAACTCCCCGGTGCCGGCATCATAATGACCGGCCGTCATCCCATAAAGTTCAGAAATATAGTCTCCGCAAAAAATCTCCTCCGGTGTTCCGAAGCGGTCAATCCTGTCCCCTCTGACACACAGAACTTTATCTGAAATACGTTCCGCCAGATCCAGCTCATGCAGGGACAATATCACCGTCAGCCTGTCATTTCTTGCCATCTCCTGAATAATCGAGAGAAATTCCAGTTTATAGCGGATATCCAGAAAAGATGTCGGCTCATCCAGCACAAGGATATCCGGCTGCTGACATAAAGCCCTTGCCAGCATGACACGCTGTTTCTGCCCGTCACTGGTCTTTGTAAAATCCCGTTCAGCCAGATCCTCAATGTGTACCAATCTGACTGCCTCATCGACAATTTTCCAATCTTCTTTCGACAAAACCCCGAACTTACCGGTATACGGGTATCGCCCTGTTGCCACCACTTCCTTGCAGGTCATCATCTCCGGACGAACTCTTTCCGTCAATACCACTGACAACTTTCTTGCAAAATCTCTGCCGCTCATCTCATCGGTCTTCTGTCCTTCCAGAACGATTACGCCGGCCAGTGGCTTTAACTGGCGAATAAGACTCTTTAATATGGTTGTTTTTCCCGCACCATTGGGTCCGATCAGCGTTAATATCTCACCTTTCTTCAGCTGGAACGCAATCTCTCTGATCAGGGGCACACCCTGATAACCAACAGTCAGCCCCTCTGTGTAAAAGTAATCTTCCCTCATTATCCTATGCCGCCTTTTCTCTTCTTCTGTGTATCATAATATAAATGACAACGGGTGCACCAAACACGGCTGTCACTGTGCTGATGGACAACTCTGTCGGAGAAAACATGGTTCTTGCCAGCAGATCGCAGAACAGGCAGAACACGGAACCGCCCAGAAAACAGGCCGGGATCAGCAGAATAGGCCGCGCGGTGCCCAGCAGCCACTTCACCAGATGCGGCACTGCTATCCCCACAAAGGATACAGGACCCGCAAATGCCGTTACGCAGGCAGCCAGCACACTGGACAGCAATACAAGAAGGACTCTGAATCTCTTCACATTCAGTCCCATATTGGCCGCATAAGCCTCACCCATCTCATAGGCACTGATCGGCTTCGACAACAGAAACACACCGATAGAGACAATTCCCGTCACCAGCACCATGGCTTTGACATTCTCCCATGTCATACCGGAAAAACTGCCCTTGGACCAGTTATGCAGATTCACAATATCCGCATCTTCCGCAAAGGTGACGATAAAATCCGTCACTGCAGAACAGATATAGCCGATCATCACACCGCTGACGATCAGCATAGCCATCTGCTCAATCACACTTGACATCAGGATCACAAATCCCATACAGATCATTGCCCCCACAAAAGCCGCAGCAATCATCACCCATGAACTCAATCTCAGGGCATTGCCGAGAGAGGCCACCATCACAAGGGCAACCACCAGTTTTGCACCGGAAGAAATGCCCAGCGTAAAAGGTCCCGCAATGGGATTATGAAAAAACGTCTGGAGCAGATAGCCTGCCAGTGCCAAACCACCGCCCAACACCGCCGCAGCCAGTGCTCTTGGAAAACGGATGTTCATCACAATATCCGTGTAGGTGTCACTGCCGCTGTTTTTCATCAGTATATGCAGAATTTCAGACAATGGTATATTCACCGATCCAATACACAAATTCATTGCCAGCAAAATCAGCAGCAAGGCTGCCAATATCGCAAAAGCTGCGCCGTATCGTCTACTCTTCATTCATCTTGCACTCCAGTTTGTAGATATATGTCAGATCCGCATCATCGCCGGTCAGCATCCGGCGGATATCCGATGTGATCGTTCCAAGCGACATTGTTGACTGATACAGATTCTTTGATGTACAGTAAACATGCCCTTCCTGCACGGCCTTGAACTTCTCAAAGAGCGGACTCTTTGCCAGCAGATCATCCACTGAAGATAATTCTCCTTCAATGGTACTGTTGTAGATAATATAATCCGCATCTTTCGCTCCGGCATAAAACTCTTCCATCTGCATGGACATGGTCGATGTGGCATCATCCTCATCCCCCAGGGAATCAAAAATATATCGTCCGCCGGCCAGCTCGATCATTTTCGGCAGATAGTCTGCACTCTTTCGGACATTTGCCTGCCCATTGCTTGTGATATAGAAAAATGCCACAGTTTTCGGTTCCTGATCAGCTTCATCCGCCACACTGTTTTTCACTTCTTCAAAAGCAGACTTTTCTTCTGCGAAAGCCTTATCCGCCTGCGCTTCATGCCCAGTCAGTAAGCCGTAAAGTTTCACCCATTCTGTCCGGCCAAGGGGCTCTGGCTCATAACTGGAATAATCCACCAACACATGTATACCGAACTTTTCCAACTGTTCCTTCACTTCCGGTGTATGCAGAATCATGGTATTCTCAATGGCCAGACCGCAGTTCTGTTCAACGATCTTTTCATAATCCGGGGTTGAATACTTGCCAGCATAAAGAATATCTCCGGTTTCCATTGCCTGTTTGGCCTCATCTATATACCACCCATCCGCTTTCAGACTACTGAATCGGATACTATCCAATGCATCCAGAGACACAAACATATCCATAGCCGCCGAAGCCGCCAGATAAATATTCTGTATCGGCTGCTGAATCACAACAATATCCGGATCCAGATCATCCGGTGCCGCTTTCCCTTCCGGAACAACAAGATACCGGCTGTCATCTGTAATCGTCACCAAAGCATAATCATCCTGATACCTATCGATTGAAAACTTCTGTGCATAATCCAACGTCTCACTGTGGTCGAAGGTCAGCTGCTGACTGATTTCTGTGTCATGTGTCTTCTGAGTACCGTCAGCGGCAGAACCGCAAGCGGTCACCATCCCGACCAGTATACCTGTCACTATGAATAATAAAATTATTTTCTTCATTTTCTATATCCTTCTGCTTTTACGTCTGCGCAATCTCATGGATGATACAGCTGCCACCACAAGCGCCAGTACAATCGCAATACCTGCTCCGCCCATGCCGTTTCCACCGCTGCTCTGTACCGATGCAACAGACTCTGAGGCAAATGTCAGCGTATACTCCACCTCATGGGGCACACTCATTGCTGTGGTATCACCGATCACTGTCATAGGTTCATCAAAAACCGACACCGGAATTTCAAATGTGGAATTTCCTTCTGTATTCACCGGCAGATATTTGTCACCATTCACCATCATATAGTCATAATGAGAACTGCTCCAGACGATTTCTGCCTGTGCCTGTCCATTTTCTATTGTCAATTCTGTCGGCGACTGTATTGAAGCCCGGCCGCTGCCGCCTTCCATGGTCACTTCAACCGTATATTCACCGTCCGCCAGATTCATTTCTGATGCTTCCATACACGCAATCCTCCCCCTTTGTTAAAATCAACTCTTTATAAATTCTGCTGCAAAATCTCCTATTACTAAAGGGCTGCTGCAAAACGCCCTATACATTCCGCAGCAGCCCCGTCTTTATTATTGTCAGCTTTTATCTGTTGTTTGTCAACTGTTTTATTTGCTGTCTGTCTCTTCAACAGCAACAGGATTGGATACGCTGACTTTGTGATCGTACCAGACACCCTTCTTGCCGATTAAGGCCAGATCAAATTCTTCATCGATGACCGGTACAGGCACATCAAATCCATTCACTTCTTCTGTTGTCCCGTCAGAATAAGTTACTGTATCTGTCACAGGCTGGATCAGCTCTGCGCCATCCTTCTGTGCATCTTCGGCACTTCCCAGATAAAGATTCACAATATTCTTGGACGGCATGGAAACATGAATTGTCATCTGTCCATTCTCAACTGTCAATATGCCCTTTCCGTCATAAGCTTCATTCACATGAAACATACTGCTGTCTGTATTGAAATCTGCCGTATATGTACCATCTGCTAATGTGTTCTTCTTGCCGCAGCCCGCTGCCAGTGTACAGCACAGAATAACTGCCCATAATAATACAATCACTTTCTTCTTCATCTTATGTCCAATCCTTTACTCGTAATTATTTCTCTCTATTCAGCACTCAGTCTGCTGTATCTATTTAATCGCTGCAGCTGTATGTGCTACATAAATATCCTGAATTGCAGGAATTTCACCAAGACCTGCGATCTGACAGTCTACACTGTCAAAGTTGCCGGAAGCAACAAACTGACTCTTCCAGGAATCATCATCATCACCGGCCATATCGTTGTTGGCATGATCACCTGCAACAACCATCAGAGGACGCAGAACGACTTTCTTGTAACCTGCATTCTTCACTGCTTCAATGACTGCTTCACATGCTGTGTCTTCCGGTTCACCTTCAACGGTACCGATAAAGACATTTTCATAACCAAGTTCCTGCATCTGGGCCTGCATCTGGCTGTAAGAAACCTTCGCTGTATGAGATGTACCATGACCCATGAATACAAATGCTGTGCCGTCTTCCTTCGCTGCTTCCAGTGAATCATAATTTGCTGTCTTAACTGCTTCTGCTGTAATGGCTTCTGCAACTGCTTTCTTGTCATCATTAACCACTGACGCATCATCACCAACTTCACCCAGTAATGGCTCTGCAATCTTCACAGATTCGAACTTGTCCTGATATTTCTCAACGGCTGCTGTTAATTCATCATATTCTGCACCATGCATCAGATGTGTCGGCTGAACAACCAGGTTCTTCACATTGTTGGCAACGGCACGTTCCAGCGCCTGATCCATATTGTCAATGCATTCGCCATCGCGGGCTTCTACGTGGTTAATAATAATCTGCGCTGTAAAGGCACGTCTGACTGACCAGTCAGGATTGGCTTCCTGAAGAGCATCTTCGATACCTTTGATATCCTTCACACGGCTGTCGTTGAAAGATGTACCAAAGCTGACTACCAACAGCTCGTTCTCACCGATGTCATCCTGATTACGCGGGTCATCCTTGGATGCATCACCTGTATCTCTGCCGAAATAATCAGGATCTGCATTCTCGCCTTCAACCAGTTCCTTCTGTGCATCTGTCAGTGCATCCCATGCAGCCTTTGCTTCTTTGCACTGCTCATCTGTGTTGTCATTTCTCTCCTGTACATAAATTGCATCAATAAGGTCTGCAACCTTCTTGGCTGCTTCCTTGTCTGCATCTGTACCTTCAACAGCTGCTTCTGTTGATGCTGACTCTGTCGCTGCAGCTGCTTCTGTTGATGCTGCTGTTGTCTCTGCTGTCTTGCTGCCGCATCCTGCTAAAAGAGAGGCTGTAATGGCTGCAACACATACGAATGTTGTCATCTTCTTCATGTTGTTCTTCCTCCTAAATAGAAATATTGTGACAAATCATAAACGAAAAGGAAAAGTCGGGAGAAAAAACAAAAAATGTTCATACATTCGGTACAGCCAATCCTCGTGACCCGGAACCTATATTCCCCGTACCACAGTCTGGCAGGTCTCCTGGCTCACAGTTCAAACACCCATTGCTGCCTTCCCGATGACTCAGTGACATAATAGCAATGGACTCCTGCTTACAGTGACGAGATCGCGCAGGACTTTCACCTGCTTCCCTATTCTCCGCTCCCCGCGGCACCAGCTGCTTCCTATTCCGTTTTCAAATTTGTCCTGACAATATTATACCATATAAGGAAATTTACACAATAGACAATCTGATTTCACTGTAACTCCCTCACAGAAAAAAGGACAGATGTCTTCCTGACACCTGCCCTTATATGATAAAGCAGCCGATGAAAATTGTTATTTAACAGCCGATATCTGTGCAGGGCTGTTGTAAAAAAACGGTTGCATATTTTTCAATATGTACCATTTTTTCATCCGCCTCTATATCTTATGCCCGGTTTTCAAAAAGGTACCATCTACAATTTCTCCGGATCATTCCATTGTCTTTAATCCAGATAATCCAGCGGGTCAACAGGGTTTCCATCCTGTGTCAGCATAAAATTCAAATGACTGCCTTCAACTGAATAGTAGCGGGTCGGCTGGCTGACCTCACCAATGACTTCTCCCTGACTTATTGTGTCACCCACAGCCACATCCACATTCTCAAGCTGCCCGTAAGAAGCCTCATAACCATTTCCGAGAGACATCTCAACTACATTGCCCAACCGGACATCATTGTAAACATCGGTGACCGTTCCTTCAAAAGCGGCCGCTACATCCGTTCCTTCTTCACTCTGAATTAAAATCGAAGGATTGCATTTGTACTCCTGAAGTGTCGGGTACCATGTGGTTGCATCCATACTGTAATCCATCACGATCTCTCCGCGAACCGGCCATGTCATCGGATCACCGGACTGATAGCCTGCATTGATCACACTGCCTGCCATTTCTGCATCCGATTCATCCAACTCAGCATTAACCGCTGCATCCGCCTCTGTTCCTGCTGCATCATCAGCCATCTCTGCAGACGCTTCCTGTGAAACATTTTGACCTGACTGTCCATTCATAGACCCTTCATCTTCAAAATCTTCAAGTGCCAGACTGCCATTTTCGATCATTGACAATATTTTCTGTACCAGATCCGCATTATAACCCGTCATCTCATCCACGATGGGCGTATCCGTTTCAGCAGATGCCGGTGCATTCAAGGCCGTTCCGGCCCCATCATCCTTGAAATCCACTGCATTTTCCGCACCGCGTTCTTTCTGTCCCGAAACATATCCGGCAATACCCGATACAGCCAGAATACCTGCCACAAGCACCAGTGCCATGACATAAAACCCATTCTTTTTGAAAATATTCATTATATTTTTCACTCTTATCACCTCTGGTCATATTCTGACCAGACTGCGAAGAAAGTATACACATTTTCATAAAAAAATGTCTCAGCAAAATTCATTTTCTTTGCTGAGACATCTAAAATACTGATGTGATTTAAGCCGCATGTATCTGACGGTGCTCTTCATGCTCTGATTTCTGCGATGAATCACCGATTCGAACCCGTCTGCCCGGAATCTGACGGCTGATATTGAGTACAATTCCCATCTCACACAACTGTAGAAGAAGGGCTGTACCACCGTAACTGATATAAGGCAAACTGATACCTGTATTCGGCAGCACGCCTGTGGCAACGCCAATATTCAGGATTACCTGCAGCGCCACATGAATACCGACACCAAATGCCATATAACTGCCCAATTTGTCCTTGGCATGCCGCGCCACAGTAAAGATACGCCACACCTGATAAACAAAAAGGAAAACAACCAGTCCGCATCCTACCAGGCCCAATTCCTCACCGATAACACCAAAAATAAAGTCGTTCGTGGAAAACGGCAGATAATACTTCATGGTTCCTCTTCCCAGACCTCTGCCAAGGATACCTCCAAAACCGATGGCATACATGGAATATCTGGACTGCATGGAAGCCTGCGGATAATCATCCGGGTAAAGCCATGCCAGAATACGGTCATCTCGGAAAGACTTACTGGCCGCCTCTGTCACTGTGTTGGTCAATGTCATCGTATGGTTCGGCACAATGACAAAATGATAATAGCCAAGCCAACCGATCACGATCGCCACGCCTATTACTGCAATCAGCCGCCATATCTTCTTCGTCGGATAAGCAATAAAAAACATGAATGCAATGATACCCAGAACAATCAAAGCCGTACTCAGATTCCTGGTCACAACCAGAATCACCATTACCGCAATCACGCCTGGGATCAGCAGCACAATATCCGCTTTCAATATCGACAGTTTTCGTCCCATACGTGTCAGCAAATAGGCCATAAGGATCACCATTGCCGGCTTCACAAACTCTGACGGCTGGAAAGAAAAGGGACCAATATCAATCCATCGGCTGGCACCATTTCTGGTCACACCAAGTCCCGGCACCTTGACCAGAAACATGGACAGAACAGCCCCAATATAAATAATTCCTGCTATTTTCTCATAAAAATGATAATCTACATATGAAACGATCCACATTAAAACAAATCCGCCCGCACCGATTCCGAACTGCTTCAACACCAAAGACACTCCTGATTCCGCAGCACTGGCACTGTAGATCATGATCAAACCAAACACACACAAAAAAACAATCGATATAATCAGTCGATAATCAACAACTTCCAGTTCCCGCAAATATCGCGCAAGCCCCTGCCGACGACTTAATGGCTTCTTTTTACTCCGACCTGCCACTTGCCTTTCTGCCTCCTTTCGCAATTCAACCAAAACAGATTTTCTGCTTCTGTCCGCTAACGCTCATTTTATCACAAAAGCGGCAGACATAACAAGCCTATTCCCCTACTTTCACCCCTGTCAGATAATATTGTAATAACTGTTCGTAGTTTTTACCCTCTTTTGCCTGACGATTGGCTCCATATTGATCGAAGCCAACACCATGTCCACGGCCATAGACTCTGATCTGTACCTGATTGCTTTCAAAGGCTATTTTAAAACAGGCAGAAGGCAGTTCCAGAGCATAGCGGAAATCTTCTCCACTCATCAGCCGGTTGCCGATCTGGATCTCTGTCACATAGCCTGCACTGTCCACCGCTGTAATCTCACAATTTGAGGCCAACGTCTCTGCCGGGCAATCAAATGCCGGATCATACCGTTTCATTTGTCGGATCAGCTGCCTTTTTGTCATTTCTGTCGTAGTCTCATACTCTGGACTCTCTGTATCCCAGCTGCTTTCCACTGACTGAAACCACGACGTTTCCTCTCCCCATGCCTCTTTCGCGCTTCTTGTCTTTCCATTCCCTATATAAAACCAGGCGGGCAAAATCATCTGCCCGCCTTCAGAATACAGAATCTGCCCGTCCGTTTCCCGGACCGCCTGACGGATTCTGTCATTATTCTCTTTGTAGGAAGTTCCCCACATCTTTTTTCGTTCTGTTTCACTGCACCAGGTCATCCCCGTATCCAAAGCCGAAATATAATATCTATCTCCGGCCTGTTTGTATAGACAGCTTCTTGCCATGACTGCCTGCGCTTTCAACGTCTCCACCTCAAACTCCGCCGGTATCTGGCCTGCAATAGCACCGATGAGAAAATCTGAAGTCCCCATTCTCTGCACACCCGATACCGTCTGAACATCAATTTGAAGCTGAGATGACTCCTGTTCTATCTGCTGGTTTTTCTCTGACCATTCACTATAAATCCACGCTGCTGCAAAAGGCAGTAAAAGGACAATCAGAATCCATCCAATCAGAAATCGGCGCATAGGGCCTCCCTGTCACTCAATACTCCTGATTCAATATATGTATTAGCAGGATTATTGTGCCAATTCAATATATGTTTTACAGCGTTGTTGTGCTGATTTTGTCTGTACCCAGTGTTCTTTCCTGAAGGGCATCAGCTGATGTACCAACAGCAATAGCAGAAACTGTTCTGAAGCCTTCTGGAATCTGAAGCAGCTTTGTAATTTCTTCATTGGCAAAAAGCACCTGGCTTACGCCAAACAGATAAACGGCACCAAGACCAAGATCTGCCGCTTCAAGCAGCATATTCTCCATGACAACACCTGCATTGCATCCTTTGACAATCTCTTCATCCTCATTCTTGCATGAAACATAAATCACTGTCGGTGCACCATATGTAACCTGCATGTTCGGATCACCCACTGCCTTCTGGAATGCCGCATTGATCTGTACCAGGATCTCCGGTTTCTGAACAACTGTCAGATGCAGATGATCATACTGGCCCATGCAGGCCGGTGCTGCGTTGGCAGCTTCAAGAATTGCCTTTAACTGTTCATCTGTAATCTGGGCCTCTGTAAACTTTCTGACGGACTGTCTTGCTGCAATTGTTTTATTAAATTCCATTTTGTATCTTCCTTTCCATTTCAATTTATGGTATGTTTTATATACTAAGTACATGATACATGCTGTTTAAAGATGTGTCAATTACGCAGATAAATCTAACATAGTACGGTTGAACATACCATGGCCACTCAAACGGTTGTGAACCAGAATGGTTTAAAAACAGGTTCGCTCTCGCTGCGCAGCATTAGCAGCGGCACGTAAGGTGCTAAAGGACAGCACCTTACGTGCCGGCTATGCTGAATGCACCTGTTTCCAAATCCATTCTGGTTCACAACCTGTTCATAGTGTTTCTTTGTCAGCCATCCAGCACACTCTTTCGGAAGTATTATGGATGAATAATCATGGTATGTTCTCACAATAGAAGGGAGAATCAGAAGTTCTTATGAGTCAATTTGAGTCCGTAAATGATTATATTTCTTTTATGAAAGCCCATCCTAATATGACGTGTCCTATCAAGCACACATTAGATATCATCGGCGGGAAATGGAAGCTTTTTATCGTGCTCCAGCTGTTTGGTTCTGAGCAACTGCGTTTCAGCCAGTTGTCGAAGAATATTCCGGGAATTACGAATACGGTTCTCTCCGGATGTCTCAGGGATATGGAGAAAGACGGCATTATTCTTCGTCATCAGTTCAATGAAATTCCGCCCCATGTGGAGTATTCTCTCACCGAGAAGGGCCGAACACTTTCAAATGTGCTGCTGGCCATTGCCGATTGGGGAATGGAGAATTAAAGGCTAAAAACAGAAAAGAAAACCATACAGACCTTTGATCATCTCCGGTCTATACGGTTTTCTTTATAAATTAAATCTCGTGCTTCTTCTGCCTCCGGCGAAAATACCTGTTGACTGTGTACGGATTTAAGAATATCCAAAAATGTTTCCATCTCATTTTCGATTTTTGAAGGTGTTGAAATGAGACTTCATATACTTTCGTATTAATTTTTTATCTCTTGTTTTTTCAAGACAAATGTGTTAAAATTCTTTTTAAGGAACCGGTTTTTTACCGTACGTAGATTTTTATCTAGCCAAGCGGGGGTACTCGGTTCTTTTTTTATATTAATCATATCATATAGATATTTCTTTCCATCGGCATCACACCGTATAATCATTCTTACTTTGTACACGTTATATCTTTCCACTTCATTATCATTATTATAGATTGCAATTGCAAACCTGGAATCATATCGATACCATCCGTATTTAGCATCTAAATTATGCTTTTGGTTCTTATTCTCTATATAACTGCCATTTTCTGATATTTGTATCAATTCAGGAACAGCCTGCACCGCATTTGCTTTTGCTTTCGCCGCACTTCCTTTTAATCTTGCTGTATATTGCGAATGTGCATATTCATCCGGTAAGTCTCTTCCTATATATATCTTCTCCCCATCTTCCGCTATTGTATAAAATTCATTAATATACTGTTCCAGATATTGTTCCACTTCATCCCACTTTATATTTTGCTTGTTTTTAAATATAATGTCATGAATAACTACAATCTTTCTATTTTCTATATCTCTGATTATATTAACATTTCTGGAATTCTTGATTTCTTCAGAAGTGTTACCGTCTGCTTGCTCAACTATTGCAGACACACCTACATAATATGCTAACATTCGAATCACATATTCTGGAGGAATTCTTCGTCCAGCTTCCTATTTCTCCAAAGTTCTCAATGGTATACCATATTTGTCCGAGAAATCCTTTCTAGTCAATCCTGTGATAGCACGTATTTCTTTCATCTTATTACTAACTAAGACTTCCCATACCTAAAATGGGCTTCGCACCTTGAAAATTCAATACTTCAGCTAACAAAATAGCGATTT
>NZ_JBBMEK010000008.1:0-31039 GCF_040096555.1 Coprococcus intestinihominis
GGAAGGGAAGATCCGTTTTGCCATGTGCTTCCCGGATGTGTATGAGATTGGTATGTCCCATCTGGGTATCCAGATCCTTTATGATCTGTTGAATGCCCGGGAGGATGTGTACTGTGAACGTGTGTATTCCCCATGGATGGATCTGGATGAAGTGATGCGCAAAAAGCAGATTCTGCTGTTTGCGCTGGAATCACAGGATCCAATTAAAGATTTTGATTTTCTGGGCATTACGATCCAGTACGAAATGTGTTATACCAATATTTTGCAGGTTCTGGATTTGTCCGGCATTCCGATGTTGGCGGCTGACCGCGGCGAGGATGATCCGATTGTGATCGGTGGTGGGCCTTGTGCGTATAATCCGGAACCGTTGGCAGATTTTTTTGATATTTTCTATATCGGAGAAGGCGAGACGGTCTATGATGCACTGATGGATGCTTATAAAGCCAATAAGGCGGCAGGGGGCAGTAGGGAACAGTTCCTCGAAATGGCAGCCGCAATTCCGGGTTTGTATGTACCGGCTTTTTATGATGTGGCTTACAATGAAGACGGTACCATTGCATCCTTTGGACCGAATCGTTCATGTGCGCCTGCAGTTATCGACAAACAGGTAGTGACCGATCTGAGCAGTGTCCGCTATCCTGAGAAGCCATTAGTTCCTTTTATTAAGGTAACACAGGATAGAGTTGTTCTGGAAATCCAGAGAGGCTGTATCAGGGGTTGCCGTTTCTGTCAGGCAGGCATGGTATATCGTCCGAACAGAGAACGTGAACTGGATTATCTGAAAGAACATGCGGATAAGATGCTGAATGCCACGGGTCATGATGAGATTTCTCTCAGCTCTTTAAGTTCCAGTGACTATTCTGAACTGGAGGCATTGACAGATTATCTGATCCAGACCTGTGAGAACAGAAAGGTGAACATTTCTCTGCCGTCCCTGCGTATTGATGCGTTCTCTTTGGATGTTATGTCCAAAGTGCAGGATGTACGTAAGAGCAGTCTGACTTTCGCTCCGGAAGCGGGAAGCCAGAGAATGCGTGATGTGATCAACAAGGGCCTGACAGAGGAAGTGATTCTGAAGGGGGCAGCTGATGCATTTGCCGGCGGCTGGAACAGGGTGAAACTTTATTTCATGCTGGGTCTTCCGACAGAGACAGAGGAGGATATCGCCGGTATTGCAGATCTGGCGAATAAGGTTGCCAAGACGTTCTATGAGATTCCGAAGGGTGAACGCCCGGGTAATGGCCGTGTGGATGTGGTGGCAAGTACTTCTTTCTTCGTACCGAAGCCATTCACACCGTTCCAGTGGGTGCGTCAGTGCACGGATGAGGAATTCGTGGCGAAACAGAAGTTTTTGAGTGCGAAGATGAAGGAACAGATTAACCATAAGAGCATGCGGTATAACTGGCATGAATTTGAACTGACGAAACTGGAAGGCATTTTTGCCAGAGGCGACAGACGGCTTGGCAAGGTGCTGATGGCGGCCTACAGGAATGGCTGTATCTTTGATTCATGGTCTGAGTTCTTTAATTATGAAGGCTGGATGAAGGCTTTTGAGGACTGCCATGTGGACTATACGTTCTACGTGCATCGCGAACGTCCGCTGGATGAGATCCTGCCGTGGGATTTTATCAATGCTGGTGTGACCAAGGAATTTTTGAAGCGAGAATATCAACGGGCCAGGGAAGGCGTTGTGACACCGAACTGCCGTCAGGGATGTTCCGGCTGCGGCTGTCGTGTTTATGAAGGAGGTGTCTGCTATGAAGCTTAGAATGCGGTTTGGTAAAGAAGGAATTGTAAAGTTTATCGGGCATTTGGACATTATGCGTTACTTCCAGAAGGCATTCAGAAGGGCCAATGTAGATATCACTTATTCTCAGGGCTACCATCCCCATCCATGTCTGTCCTTTGCGTCACCGTTGGGGGTCGGACTTGAGAGCCGTGGAGAATATCTGGACATGGAAGTGAATAGTTTTGACGACTTGGAAGCCATGAAGAATGCTGTGAATGCCCAGATGGTAGAAGGCATTGTTGTTTACAGTATTCGCCATTTGCCGGATCAGGCGAAGAATGCTATGTCCATCATTGCGGCAGCTGATTATGAGGTAGGCTTCCGTGAAGAGATGGCACCTTGTGAGGCCAAGCAGCTGAAGGCAGCTGTTGAAAGCTTTATGTCCCGTCCGGAAATCCGGGTCATCAAGAAGACAAAGAAGAGCGAGCGGGAAATAGACATTCGTCCTCTGATCTACAAGATGGTTGTGGAAGAAAATGGGAAGATCTTTATGCAGGTGGCAGCAGGCAGTGCAACGAACCTGAAGCCTGAACTTGTCATGCAGACACTTTGCCGTCTGGAAAATCTTGAAGAGAATGATTATGCGTGGCTGGTGACACGCTGTGATATGTATGCAGATAAAGGAAATGAGCAGACGGGCAGACAGCTTGTCTCGCTGGAGGACTTTGCAGAATAAATGAAAAGACAAATCGTTATTACGGGCTGGCAGTCGAAGGTACTGACAGCCCTTTATGAAGAAGACACACTTTGTGAGCTGAATCTTGAGCCGAAGAAAAGCCAGGTAAGAGTCGGCGATATTTATATAGGGAAAGTGAAACATATTGTACAGAATATTCAGGCAGCCTTTGTGGAGATTACACCGGGGGTGATGGGATACTATCCCCTGAAGGATAATGCTGTACATTTTTTTGTTAATCAAAAGAAAAACGACAAAATTGTTGCCGGGGATGAGATCGTTGTTCAGGTTGAAAAAGAGAATTTGAAGACAAAGGCCTGGTTTCTGACAGGACGGTTAAGTTTTCCGGGAAGATATACCGTGTTGACAAAGGGAAAAACCGGTATTCAGATATCTGCAAGGATCAAAGATGCGGCGGAAAGAGATCGATTGACCGGAATTGTTTCGGGTGAAGAAATCGAAGGTGCGGCATGGATGATCCGGACAGAAGCTTCCGGACAGAGAGCAGAAGTGATCGGGGAAGAGATGCATCGCTTAGAAGTTGACTATAATAGAATTATGTCAACTGCATGCATGAGAACATGTTTCAGTAAACTGATGTCAGGAGATTCGCCGTATACGCAGTTGATCAAAAAGTTTGCTCACGGCAGTACATGCAGAGTGACAACGGATCTTCCGGAAGTTTATGATGAATTGAAAGAAAATTTTGGCCGATGGGGTCTATCTGAGGAAGCTTTGCAATACTATAAGGATGATTCCTATCCGCTGATCAAGCTGAAGGGGATTGAAGCGCAGATGGATAAAGCACTGCAGAAGCGTGTCTGGATGAGATCCGGCGCCTATCTGGTAATTGAACCGACGGAGGCTCTGACAGTGATCGATGTGAATACAGGCAAGGCCATCGGCAAACAGAAAATGGAGGAAAATTTTTTCAAGATCAACCTTGAAGCGGCGCAGGAAGTGTGCCGTCAGCTGCGTCTTCGCAATATTTCAGGTATTGTGATCGTCGATTTTATTAATATGAAAGATCCGGAGCATTTAAAGGCGCTTATGGATGTGCTGAGAGAAGAGGCGGCAAAGGACAGTGTACAGACAACGGTTGTGGACCGGACATCGCTGCATCTGGTGGAGATGACCAGAAAGAAAGTACACAGGTCTTTGGCGGAGCAGGTTCGCCTGCTGCCAGTGTAAGATATTTTGGAAACGATTGATAGTTCAAATCGTAAGATTTTCGTAAAGAATTGCGCAAATCGTAAGGAAATTACATCTGTTTTTGGACACATTTTTTGATATAATAAACTTATTCAAACAGTTAATGATCGAAAGTGTTTGGGAGAATAAATGTTATTTTTTGAATGGAGGCGCATTTATGAAAAGAATGAAGAAGCTGACCAGTATCGGTCTTGTACTTGCAATGACTGTCGGCTTGTTGGCCGGGTGCTCAGGAAGCGGCAGCGGAAATGGTGAGGATGCTTCCACATCAGGCGGAAAGGGCCGCTATGTGGAAGAAAACTGGGGAGATCCATTGAAATCTCAGGATGATAACAGTTACAGTTATATTCAGACGATGAAGCAATTGTCGGACGGTACGATCCGTGCAATTGTCAGTGACAGTTCGGACAGAGGATTTTCAGTTAAGGATTCTACAGACGGCGGTAAGACATGGGGGGATGCTTCCATGGATTTATCAGCCCTTGATCAGCTGAATCTCGGAGATGATAATACAGATGATGACGGCAATGGTGATTATGCTTACGTGGGCAGTATGACCATTGATGTGGATGGCGATCTGGCTTTTGTTTATACACAGACCCACTCAGAGACGAAGGATAATGTGACTTCTGTGGATTCAACTGAGAAGTATTATCTTCTGACAAAGGACGGCAAGCTGTCAGAGATAGCCATGGAGATTCCGAATCTCCAGAAGGAGCAGCATTATGAATATGATTCATCTGAGGATAAGACCGGTTCGAAGACCGATGATTCTGCTGATTCCGGTGTTTCCGTTGAATCTGAGACAGAGGATGACGGCGTTGTGATCAATGAAAATGGTGACAGCGACAATAACGGTGATACAGAGGAATCCAATGGTATCCAGACGCTCAAGTTAAAGGATGCCGAGAACCTGTATGTTGCAGATTATAACGGTGCAGTCTATCATGTGACAACGGCTGACGGCAAGATTACAGCCACATATAATGATATGAACTTTGTCAACAATATGTATCTGTGCGGTGACAAGCTGCTGCTTGATGATTACGAGAAGGTTTATGAATATGATACAGCAACGGATAAGAAGACAGCTGAACATGAAGCATTGGCCAGTGTGATTACCTCCAAGGGCAGTGTCACGATCGCAGATTATCTGAAGGATGGACATACGATTTATTATTCCTGTACAGAGGGTATCTATACATACGATCTGGATAAGGATACTTCCGAACAGATTGTGGATGGCAATATGTCATCCCTGGTTTCCCCAAGTGGCAACGTAGAGTATCTGATTCCGAAAGATGACGGACAGATTCTTGTGAAGTTCAGTGATTATACCGGAGATACGTCTGAAGAATCTTTCCTGAATTATGCTTATGACAAAGATGCTGCAAAGCGTCCGGATAAGGAACTGACCATCTATACATTAAAGGATGATTATACAATCCGTACACTGGCTGCTGCTTACCAGAAGGCACATCCGGATGTTTATGTGAAGGTTGAAAGCGGTGTCAGCGGTGATGATGCAGTGACAACATCCGATGCCATCCGTACATTGAACACAGAAGTAATGGGCGGCAACGGCCCAGATATCCTGCTTATGGATGGACTTCCGGTTAATTCCTATGTGGAAAAGGGATTACTTGCAGATGTCAGTGATACAGTGAATCCGCTGATCTCTGATGGCAAGCTTTTTGATAAGATCGCACAGACCTATAAGGGTGATGACGGCAAGATTTATGCAGTGCCGATGACCTTTAAGGTGCCGATTGTAATTGGCCGAAAGAGTGATCTTGACAAGCTGAATAATTTGTCGGATTTCGCTTCTCTTGCTCAGGATTTTGTCAAGGATCACAAGAAGAATGAGAATTTTATCGAATCCTATAGTTTATATTCAATGGTTGGCGATATGATGTATACCAACTCAGCCAGTTGGTTCAAGGAAGACGGATCTCTTGATTCTGACAGCCTGAAATCCTATCTGAACGATATTAAGACCATTTATAATGCGGTTTACGAAACTTTATCAGATAAAGATAAGTCCGATATGGATCAAATGAAGCAGTACTATGCAAGTGAGGATTATGAAATGGATGCTTCCTGGTACGGCTCGGATCCAAGTTATATGGCTATGTACATTATGGCCGACATGAATCGCATTGCCTACGGCAATATGGCCGGAACAAGCAGCCTTGGAGATCTCGCATCCATCATGAGAAAGGATGCCGACATTAATTACAAGGCACTGCCTGGTTCTGTTCAGAATGTTTATGTTCCGTCGGAGATTATTGGTATCAATGCCAAATCCAAGAATATAGACACAGCTAAAGAGTTCTATGCATTTGCCCTGAGTGCAGACGGTCAGAAGGCCATTGACAGTTACAGTGGATTCCCAGTGAATAAAGAACGCTTTGATGCTTCACTGGTTGATCCGGATGCAGGCACAGAAGGCTATGATCCGAATGAGTCCAAAGGCGGTTGGGGTATGACGGATGATGATGGCAATGAGATCTTTGTTGACAGTTACTGGCCGACAGACGATCAGATCGCACAGCTGAAGAACCTGATCGATTCTCTGGATACACCGTCTTATGGCGATTATACGATTTTGTCAACGATTTTGAAGGACAGTATGAATGCCATTATCGGAGATACTTCTGTGGATGATGCAGTCGAACAGGTTGTCAAAGATATCGATATTTACTTATCTGAATAAGAAAGAGGTATGAAAGCTTATGAAGATCAGCCTGAATAAGAAAAAACTTACTGATATTGCTTTCATTGTACCGAGTTTAGCAGGGGTCAGCATTTTTGTGCTGATCCCCTTTATAGATGTATTGCGTCGCTCTTTTACGAATGTATCGGGTACGCAGTTTGTTTTCTTTTCAAATTACATCACGATTTTTCAGAATGCGGCATTCAGACTGGCGTTTTCGAATACCATCAAGTTCATGGTGATCTGCATTCCGATTCTGATGATTTTTTCATTGCTGATCGCAGTGTTTTTGAATGCAGGCATCCGGGGAGCCAATTATCTGAAAACGGCATATCTGGTGCCCATGGCGATCCCGGTGGCTTCGGTTGTGCTGATCTGGCGGCTTTTGTTTCATCAGAATGGCTATTTCAGCGGCCTTCTGCATATGTTTGGGATGCAGTCACAGGATTGGATGGATACAGGATTTGCCTTCTGGATTCTTGTTTTCAGCTACGTCTGGAAAAATCTCGGTTACAATGTTGTTCTGTGGATGGCGGGTCTGACGGCTATCCCGGATACCCTTTATGAGGCGGCCAGAGCAGATGGGGCCAATAATATTCAGTGTTTTCGGTATATCACCATGCCGAACCTGATGTCGACACTGTATACAATCACGGTGTTGGCCTTTTTGAATTCTTTCAAGGTGTTCAGGGAGGCTTATCTGGTGGCGGGAGATTATCCTCATGAAAGTATGTATCTGCTGCAGCATTTGTTCAACAACTGGTTTAGGGAATTATCCCTTGACAAAATGTCTGCAGCGGCAGTTGTGATCGCATTGCTGATCCTTGTGCTGATTCTGGGTCTGCAGCGTTCATGGGACCGTGAAGATTAGGAGGCAGGAGATGAAACATAAGATTTTTAAAAGAATATTACTCCTGCTGCTTTTGGTTCTGGCAGTTATCATCTGTTTTCCGGTGGTGTTTCTGATTGTCGGTTCTCTGATGGGAACGGATGAATTGAATCATTATCTGGGGGCTGTGCTTGGAAAAGCCGATGGTTTTGCTTCATGGGCACTGCTGCCGACATATCCGACCTTTAAAGCTTATGTACAGCTCCTTTTGGATTCGCCGGAATTCTTTGTGATGTTCTGGAATTCCGTGAAGATGACGGGAGCGATTTTGCTCGGACAGATCGTGACCGGTGTGCCTGCAGCCTGGGGTTTTGCAAGACTTGATATCCCGGGAAAGAAGGTTTTATTTAACCTGTATATCATTCTTATGCTGATGCCATTCCAGGTCACGATGCTGTCGAATTATCTGACACTGGATGCGATGCATCTGGTAGATACGCAGTGGGCCGTTATTTTGCCGGCCGCATTTTCCACATTCCCTGTATTTATTATGTATCATTTCTTCAGAAGTATTCCGAAGGGCATTATTGAATCGGCGGAATTAGATGGTGCCAATAAGTTTCAGGTGTTTTTGTCGATTGGTGTGCCGCTTGGTTCATCCGGCATTGTTTCAGCGTTGGTCTTAAGTTTTCTGGATGCGTGGAATCTGATCGAGCAGCCGCTGACATTTTTGAAGTCAAAGACGTTGTGGCCGTTGTCTCTCTATTTGCCGAATATCAGTATGGATAATGCAGGCTTGGCTTTTGTGGCATCGGTGATCACACTTGTTCCGTCACTGCTTGTTTTTCTTGCAGGACAGAACTATCTGGAACAGGGTATTGCAGCTTCGGCTGTCAAAGAATAAAGTCTTATAAGTGATCGACTTGTGAAAAAGAGGAGATACCAAACAATGAAATTAAAGCAACTGATGGATTTTGAGATGGATAAGAATGAAAAGAGTTCCCTTCAGGTCAAAGCTGTCAAAGCGCTGGCGGGGTTCCTTATTCTGATGTTTTTATTAACGATTCTGTCAAGAGCCGCTGATTCTCTGACTATTGCGAAAGTGACAGCATCTGCTGCAACAGGCGGTGTTATCAGCCATAATATTGAAGTGGACGGCAATATTACGCCGAATAAAGATATTGCCATATCAACAAGTGCCAATATTAAGATTGCCTCCGTGGAAGCGACGGAGGGCAAAACCGTCAAAAAGGGGGATCTGCTGATCCAGCTAGATACAGCTGATCTTAAGAAAAAATTGCTTCAGGCGCAGAAAGAACTGCAGGTGGCAAAGGCAACAGCCTCTGACAAGAAAGCGAATGAAGCCATTGCGGCAGATATGAAAACAAAAAGCCTTCAGAGATCCTATGAAGATTATAATCAGACGGTGGCGGATGCCAATGACAGTGTTTCAAAAGCCAAATCTGATATGAACGAGGCCTGGAATGCTTATAATACATATAAGAATAGTAACAGCAATTCCGGTGAAACGGATACGACAGTCAGTGATTCTCTGGAGAAAACGGTTGAGGAGAAGCAGCTGGCTTATGATAAAGCAGTTACCAATCTGGATGGGGTCGAAAAAGTTATAGAGGAGGAGATTAAAAAGGCTGAAGAGGCCAGTAAGGATGAAAGCGGCAATCCAATCACCCTGACTCAGGGGGAAAAGCAGAAAATCCGTGAACGGGTGAATGCTTCCCTGATGCAAGATGCCAATACAGCAAAGGATGCATTGACGGAAGCCGAGAATGCGTTGTCTGCTTATAACGAGCAGCAAAATAACAGCAGCAGTGCCAGCTATGATGAGCAGTTAAAGACATTGTATGATGATTATAAAGCAAAGGAAGAAGCTTATAATGAAGCAGTGAAGCAGCGGCAGTCCACCATCCAGTCTGCGAACCGGATGCTGGAGGATGCCAAAGCACCTGAGAACGTTGATACTGCGACGGCATTGACTGAAAATGATGATCTGGAAGAAAAGCAGCTGGCAGTGGATGAGCTTCAGAAGGTGATGGATGTCAACGGCAAGATCACGGCACCTTCCGATGGCCTGATCACAAAGGTGAATGTGACAACCGGTGAGACGACCACAGAAGATACAGCCATCCGTATTTCAGATCAGAGTGCCGGATATAAGTTTACAGCAACCTTGGACAAGGCCAGTGCCAAATATCTGTCAAAGGATGATAAGGTAACCCTGGATCTTGGCAACGGAACAACCGTTGAAGGTTTAACGGTACAGAGTATTGATGTTTCAGCAGAAGATAAGAATTCCTATGAATTGACGGTTTCTATCCCTGCAAAGGTCAAGAAACTGGGAAGTATCGCTACATTGAAAGTGGAGAAAGCCAGCAAGAAATATGATACATGTGTTCCGCTTGGTGCACTGCATAGTGACGGAGACAAGTACTATGTGTATGTGATCAATGAAAAGGATACCATTCTGGGTACAGAAACAGCGGTGGATAAGGTTCAGGTGGATATTCTGGACAAGAATAATGAACAGGCAGCCATTGAAGGCTCTTTCAGTTGGGGACAGCAATTCGTCCTGACATCCAACAAGACACTGCGCAACGGAGACCGTGTGCGTCTTGTGGAGGGAGAATAATGCGGCGGGCGGCAAAGCATGCGGGTAAATATATCCTTCTTTTGATCATGCTCGTATGCTTTGGACATATTCTGGCCATGGGTACGGAAATCGGAGGCTATGGTACGCCGGTGATCTACTATCTGAAAGAGGGCTATTCCATGTCAACCGTGCAGGACATGCGAAAAAACGATGAGGAACTGGAGAATTATCTTCCCTTTACAGCGGTGGGGAGCCTTAATCAGCAGACCTTTACCAATGATGATCTCGGTAAAACTTTGACAGGTACGCTTACCTATATATATGGCAGTTCGGAGAATCTGTGTTCATCGGACGGCGAATTGATGGAGGACGATTTGACCGGCTGTGTATTGAGCAGTAAAGCGGCCTGGGAACTGTTTGGGGAGAGTGCCATAACCGGAGGCATTGTGACTTATAATGAAAAAAGCTACTATGTCAGAGGTGTTTATGAGGATACGAATGCGGTGGTTATTCTTCCGGCAGAGGCTGTTTTTGACAAGAAGCAGAACGGAAATAGCGGGCAGAACAATTATCCGGCATCGGATGCAGATACTTCAGCTCCATCGACGGATATAGGGACAGCATCTGCTGATTCAGGGAATACAGGCAATGCAGCTCAGGAACCATCCTTCAGCAAAATTGTCATCAAACCGGGAACAGAGATAAGCGGCAATGCAGAGAGAACGGAATATCTTCAGGCTTTTGAAAACAGATGGGGATTGGGCAGCGATAAAATAGATTGTCAGATTTATCAGCGGCTGGCGGTGTTTTTTATGTTTCTTCTTCCGGCATTGATTCTGATTCTTGTGGTGATTCGCGGTATCCGGTTTCTGATGGTCAACAGGTACCGTCCTTTCTGGCTGGCGGCCGGATTTGTGGGGCTGGCTGTGATGATCATGGTGTTCTTTGCCATTTGTCAGGCAAAACCGTCGATTCCTGCGGATATGATACCGAATACTTGGTCTGATTTTGACTTCTGGGGTGAAAAAATCACAACCTTCAAAAACAGTATACAGCATATTCTTTTTATCGATAAGAGTGAAGTGGAGCTTGGCTATTTCAGACCGCTGACATCCATGGTGGGTTATGCCGTTGTGGCGGTGATCATGTTTTTTGCTTCAGGAAGATTTTTCAAACCGGAGAAGGCAGAAGGCTTGTATGGCATGATACTTGCCGTGTGCGTGACGGAATTGATTGCTGTGTATCTGCTTCACAGATTCGGTGTCATGATAGAGGGAAAGAGAATGATGCTTTATCTCTGGCCTTACTTTGTTATTGGTCAGTTTATATTCCGAAAAAAAGACGCAAAAGTTGATGAAAAAACGGTTGACAGAGTTTAAAAAACATGGTAGTATACAGAAGATGCCGCACAGTGAGGTCTAAATTTGCAGAATAGCTTTGCAAATACCGTAACTGGCGAGTAATGTGAATAGGAGGTGCCCTATAAATGTACGCAATTATTGCAACAGGTGGAAAACAGTATAAAGTAGCAGAAGGCGATGTCATCAGAGTTGAGAAACTTGGTGTTGAAGCTGGTGCTGAAGTTGTTTTTGATCAGGTTCTCGTTGTAAGTGGTGACGAAGTTAAAGTTGGTGATCCAACAGTAGCAGGTGCTACAGTAACAGCTACAGCTGTTGGTGATGGCAAGGCTAAGAAGGTTATCGTTTATAAGTATAAGAGAAAAACTGGCTATCATAAGAAGAACGGTCATAGACAGGCTTATACAAAAGTTAAGATTGAAAAGATCAACGCTTAATTTTGAGGTCATGTGATGATCAGTGTGACAGTCTATAAAGACAAGAATAATCACTATACAGGTTTCAGATGCGACGGCCATGCGGAATATGCAGAGCCCGGTGAAGATATTGTCTGCAGTGCAGTTTCAGTGCTTACATTGAATACATGCAACGCCATTGAAGCACTGACAGAAGATGCATTCAGCGTCGGAGCAGATCAGGAAACAGGGTTGGTTGACTTTGATTTTGATGATGTGCCGGGACATGATGCAGCATTGCTCATCGATGCACTGGTGATCGGTATGCAGTCACTCTCGGAGCAGTACAGTGAGTTTATACATTTTGAAATCGAGGAGGTGTAACTCATGTTAACAATGAACCTTCAGTTTTTCGCTCATAAAAAGGGTGTTGGTTCTACTAAGAACGGTAGAGATTCCGAGTCCAAGAGATTAGGAGCGAAGAGAGCAGACGGACAGTTTGTAAAAGCTGGCAATATCCTTTACAGACAGCGTGGTACTAAGATTCACCCAGGTGTGAATGTTGGTAGAGGCGGCGATGATACTTTATTTGCACTGGTTGACGGTGTTGTAAGGTTTGAAAGAAAAGGTAGAGATAAGAAACAGGTTTCTATCTACCCAGTCGTAGTAAACGAATAATAGATTAAACGGCTTCAGATTTTGATATTTGAAGTCGTTTTTTTGAATCAGTATCTAATTAAAACGACAGAGGCAGCGCGGCATGCGGCTGTTCTGGCAGGAAGGAGTGTTTTATGTTTGCTGATCAGGTTAAGATATATATACGCTCTGGCAAGGGCGGTGACGGTCACGTTGGCTTCAGACGTGAGCTTTTCGTTCCTGCAGGAGGACCAAACGGCGGCGACGGCGGTAAGGGCGGCGACGTTATTTTTGTTGTAGACGAAGGATTAAATACATTATCAGATTTCCGTCATATGAAGAAGTACTGTGCACCAAACGGTGAAGACGGCGGCAAGAACCGCTGCCACGGTGCGGATGGTGAAGATCTGATCATTAAAGTGCCGGAAGGAACGGTTATTCGTGATGCAGAATCAGGACGCGTGATCGCAGATATGTCCCATGGCAACAAGCGGGTGACTGTTTTAAAGGGCGGCCGCGGCGGTAAGGGCAATCAGCATTATGCGACAGCAACAATGCAGGCACCGAAATACGCTCAGCCGGGCCAGAGAGCCATGGAGCTTGTTGTTACCCTGGAATTGAAGGTGATTGCGGATGTAGGCCTTGTAGGTTTTCCGAATGTCGGCAAGTCAACGTTCCTTTCCCGTGTGACGAATGCACGTCCGAAGATTGCCAATTATCATTTTACAACACTGAATCCGAATCTGGGTGTTGTGGATCTTCCGGATGGCAGAGGATTTGTGATTGCGGATATTCCGGGTATCATTGAAGGTGCATCAGAGGGTGTGGGACTTGGTTTTGAGTTTCTGCGTCATATTGAGCGTACGAAGGTGATGATTCACATTGTGGATGCAGCCAGTGTTGAGGGACGTGATCCGATTGATGATATTTACAAGATCAATGCGGAGTTGGAAGCCTACAATCCTGAGATCGCGAAACGTCCGCAGGTGATTGCAGCCAACAAGATCGATACCCTTTATGAGGGCGAAAATGACGATGCCATTACATTGTTAAGAGAAGAATTTGAGCCGAAGGGAATCAAGGTTTTTCCTATTTCTGCAGTCAGTGGCAAGGGAGTCAGAGAACTGCTCTTTTATGTCCGTGAAATGCTGGATCAGATCGGGGATGAGCCGGTTGTATTTGAACCGGAATATGTACCGGTGAATACAGATGTTGAGGAACCATATACAGTCAGCGTTGAAGACGGGGTTTATGTTGTAGAGGGACCGCGTATTGAGAAGATGCTTGGCTATACGAACCTTGAATCTGAAAAAGGTTTTGATTTCTTCCAGAAATTCCTGAAAGAAAACGGTATTCTTGATGAACTTGAAAAGGCAGGTATACAGGAGGGCGATACGGTTCGTATGTATGGCCTGGAATTTGATTATTATAAATAAGAGGGATAATACAGATGATTAAAAATAGTAAGCAGAGAGCCTATCTCAAAGGGCTTGCCATGAACATGACACCGATTATCCAGATTGGTAAATCCAGTGTGACACCGGAACTGACACAGGCTGTGGAAGAAGCCCTTGAAGCGAGAGAGCTGATCAAGATTTCTGTTCTTCAGAATTGTCTTGATGATCCGCGTCAGATGGCAGAGGTACTGGCTGAACGTACACATGCAGATGTGGTTCAGGTTATCGGCAAAAAGATTGTTCTTTATAAAGAAGGTAAGGACAACAAAAAGAAAATTGTTCTTCCTGAGAAATAATATACGTCAGAGGAGATGCTTGCGATGAGCCGACGAAAACGTATCGGAATCATGGGAGGTACCTTTGACCCTGTGCATATGGTGCATCTGACGCTGGCTGAGAATGCCTATCACAGCTTTGGACTGGATGAAGTGCTGATGCTGCCGAATGGAGATCCGCCGCACAAAACGGACAAAATCATTACACCGGCAGTCCACAGACTGGCTATGCTTCAGCTGGCGGTGGAAGGTATTCCCTATTTTCGGATTTCTGATATGGAGATCAGACGGAAGGGGTACAGTTATTCCTCTGTCACCCTGGAGGAGCTGAAGAAGGCACATCCTGATACGGATTATTATTTTATTATGGGTGCGGATTCCCTTTTTCAGATTGAGACATGGCATGAACCGGCGGTCATTATGGCAGATTGTGTCATACTGGCGGCTATGAGAAACCATACGCCGGATGATGTTTTCAAGAAGCAGATGGATTATCTTGAGGCGAAGTATCATGCAGATATCCGATTCCTGAATATTCCGGATCTTGCACTGTCATCCAGCGAAATCAGGCATCGTGTCAGGGAACATCAGTCGATTCGTTTTATGGTTCCTGAGGGTGTTCGGGAATATATAGAGGAACATCAGCTGTATTGCAGATGAGAGCAGCCTTTCAGCTGTTCGGAATTTGCAGACAAATGATGGGTATAGTTGCTTCGAAAACGTTGTACTGACAGGATAGACAGAAGGAAATTTTGATGATGGAAATACAGGAAATTGAAGAGATATTGCAGCAGAAACAGAATCCGCATCGATACAGACATACCATCGGTGTGCGCTATACATCCATTTGTCTGGCTATGCGCTATGGCGAAGATCTGACAAAGGCGTCCTACGCGGGCTTGCTGCATGATTGTGCTAAGCATATGTCTGGTGAGAAGCTGTTAGAGAAGTGCCGCAGCCACCATTTGCCTGTTTCAGATATGGAGGCTAAGAATCCGTTCCTGCTTCACGGGAGAGTCGGGGCATGGCTGGCCGGGCACAGATACGGTGTCGAGGATCCGGAGATCCTCAGCGCCATTGAATGGCATACTACCGGTAAGCCGGATATGACACTTTTGGAGAAAATCGTTTTTACAGCGGATTATATTGAGCCGGGGCGGGATCAGGCACCGAATCTTGCATGGCTTCGTCAACTGGCATTTACAGATATTGATCAGGCAGTCTGCGAAATTCTGAAGCAGACATTGGATTATCTGCGTGATCAGGGCGGGGAGATCGATCCTGCCACAGAAGTTACTTATAGTTATTACTTACAGAAGTGTGCAGAGGATGCAGAATCATGATTCTATATCTGAATCTGTAATGTGCATATAGATAATTAATGGAGGTAAGCATGAATCAGTCTAAAAAAATGACCAAACTTGCAATTGCTGCACTGGAAGACAAGAAAGCCAATGATGTTCGTGTCATTGACATTGCTGGGGTATCTGTTATTGCAGACTATTTTGTGATCGCAAGCGGTTCCAATACCAATCAGGTGCAGGCCATGGCTGACAGCGTCCGTGAGGCCCTTGGAATAGCCGGTTATGGGCCTCGCCAGATAGAAGGCTATGGCGTCGCTAATTGGATCCTGATGGACTACAACGATATTATCGTGCATATCTTTTCTGATGAATCCAGAACATTCTATGATCTGGAAAGAATCTGGAGAGACGGCAAAGAAGTATCTGTGGGTGAATTTGAGACAGAAGAATAGTACTGTTTGAAAGTAAAGAAATAAAACGAATAAGCCGTCAGCTGACATCTGATGATCGAAAAACAGATGTCAGCTGGCGGCTTATTGCTGTTATGCAGGCAGTATCTAAAACAGAAAATAAAATATGAAAAGTCTGCTGCACAAAACGTCCGGACAGATATAAATTACATATCCATACGGACAAGGCCGATAACCTTGCCGAGAATTTCACAATGCTTCACGATAATAGGAGAGAAAGCATCGTTCTGAGGCTGAAGACGGTAGTGGTCTTCTTCCTTATAGAATGTCTTGACAGTTGCAGAATCATCCACCAGAGCAACAACCATATCGCCATTGTCGGCAGAAGACTGCTGCTGAACAATGACATGATCGCCATCTAAAATGCCGGCATTGATCATGCTTTCGCCTCTGACAGCCAGCATAAACAGTTCTGCGTTCGGCATCAGTTCGCTTGGTACAGGGAAATAACCTGTGATATTCTCAACAGCGAGAATCGGTTCGCCTGCAGTAACAGTACCGACGATTGGAATGTTCACCATCTCGCGTCTGGCAATATTGAATTCATCGTCAAGGATCTCGATGGCTCTTGGCTTGGTAGGGTCTCTTCGGATATAACCATTCTTCTCCAGAGTCTCGAGATGAGAGTGAACGGAAGATGTGGACTTCAGATGAACTGCTTCACAGATCTCGCGGACTGAAGGCGGATAGCCCTTCGCTAATAACTGAGATTTTATGTATTCAAGAATTTCCTGCTGCTTGGCAGAGATTTTACCATTTGACATATTCAATACCTCCTGTATGGATAACAAACTATTTTATCACTGATACTATCATAACACGGCAAACGTATATTTGCAAACAAATGTTTGAAATTTAATAGAAATGTAAAGAAATTCTATTGACAAACGAACTATTGTTCTGTATAATACAAATATAACAAACTAATGTTTGGAAAATGTGTTCGGAACGATTGTTTGCATTTGATAAAATGTGGAGGGATGAAGTGATGAGAAGAAGGAAAATGGTTTTAAAGAGACGCATTCGTATGGTGATCGCTGCGTTTATATTAATCCTGATCGGTATTCTGGTGATTCCTATCAGCCACTTTAAGGTGGCAGCCGGTGAGAAGAATATGCGTCAGATTGAGTACAAGACGTATGTTGTTCAGTATGGCGATACATTATGGGGGCTGGCAGACAGCTATATGGGGAAGAATTTTAAGAATCATCAGGACTATATCCATGATGTGATGCGTGCGAATGGTATGAATCAGGCGATGATTTATGAAGGACAGCTGTTGATCATTCCATGTGAAGGGGATGTGGCAGAGAATACACAGATGGCGGCAGCAGGTAAAGATATGAGAAACTGACCGGATTAGAGATGTTAGAGATGCCGATGCAGGCAGCCATTGAGCATATAAGCAGATCAGATCGCGAATGAAGATATAGGATGAATGAGCAGTTATAATTACGAAAGCGGATAAACAGGTGATCGACCCGGAGAAGGTGAATCAGGCAGTTATCCGCTTTTTGTTTTTATACTTTCTGTAGGAAACCGGACGGCTGTGTATGCATCCGGAAGATGATGTATTGAATGCTCATGGTTACGGATTGTGATAGTGCGGATTCGGCATTGACTGCGGCCAGTCGGAGATATTGCCGTTCAGAATCGCGGTGAACATTTTATCGATCGCTCCCGGATTTTCTCGGTTGATCTGATGCATCAGATTTTTGGTATATTCGCGGCGGGTATGGCCATTGGCGGGACATGGACTTTTGGCGACAGGAAGATTTTGTTTTCGGGCAAAGCCGATGATATCCGGTTCGGTCATGTACAGCAGCGGACGGATAACCGTCAGACCGGTCCGTTCAAGTTTTGTAACCGGAGGGAATGCATAGAAGTGGCCCTCGTAGATGAGAGACATCAGCATGGTTTCTACCAGGTCATCGCGATGATGTCCGTAGGCGATTTTATTGCAGCCGAGTTCCAGTGCCTTATTGTTCAGCGCACCCTTGCGCATTTTGGCACATAGCGAACAGGGGTTCTTTTCGTGACGTTGGTCGAAGATAATCGGGCCGATTTCTGTGGATACAATGGTATAAGGAATATTTAATTCATTACATAAACTTTTAACGGCATCCATATTGAAGTTACCGAGACCAAGGTCAACAGTTATAGCTTCAAGTTCAAAATGCTTTGGATAAAAGCGCTGAAGGCCTTTTAAGGCATATAACATAGTTAAACTGTCTTTGCCACCGGATACGCCGATGGCGATTTTGTCACCTTCATCGATCATTTGCCAGGTATCAATGGACCGGCGTGTATAGCTGTATAATTGCTGCAGTTTCATAGTTTTAGATTGTTCCTTTCAATTGAGAGTACATGATGCCATATGGTGAATCATAGCAGCATGTGACAATTCGTATTTAATGTATGTATAATGACAGCATTATTCTGTACATTGCATTTTACCGATTCTTTGATTATACACAGCTAAAACAACCTTGTCAAAGACAAATAGAAGTGACAGATATCATGTCGCAAAATCAATATTTTACGACATGATATTGCCTTTTAAAGGAGTTTAAGGTATAATGACTTTATTCAATCCAAAAAAGACGTTTTGATTGACATAATATTTTTATGGTAAACTGTTTTATATCTATTGCAATTATTTGCATGTTATGAACATTTTCATATTTGTGTACTGCTTCTTTGACTGTATGGCGCAGGCAGAATAATTTTAATGAATTATAGTGAATAAATTTTTGGAGGTTTAACGGATGGCTGAATTATCATATAAGGATCAACAGGATTTAAAGAACATTGAAAAGATTCGTGAACATTTACAGATTTTGCCAAGATTCTGCGGTGAATACTTCAGATCTCTGGAAATTCGTAAAAGCACAAATACCCGTAAGAACTACGCTTATGATCTGGGTGTATTTTTTTATTTTCTTAAGACCAATAATCCCTATTTTAAGGATAAAGACATACATACGCTGCCTATTGAGGTCCTTGATATGATCACGGCTATGGATATTGAGGAATATCTTTCTTATCTTGAATCTTATACAAAGGATGGCAAATTGTATACAAACCGTGAGGAAGGCAAGGCGAGAAAACTTTCATCACTGAAGTCTTTCTATGACTATTATTTCAAGAAGAACCTGATTAGGACCAATCCGCCTCGTCAGGTAGATGTGCCAAAAATCAAGAATAAGAATATTATCCGTCTGGATCCGAATGAAATTGCGCAGCTCCTGGATGAGGCGGAATCCGGTGAGAAATTATCCGGACGCCAGCTGGCGTCCCATGAAAAAACAAAAGTCCGGGATGTTGCAATTCTGACATTGCTTTTGGGAACAGGCATTCGTGTGTCAGAGTGTGTCGGTTTGAATCTTGAGGATGTGGATTTTAATAATGGTGCCATTCGAATCATTCGAAAAGGTGGTAATGAGGCGTTGATTTACTTCGGTGATGAGGTCAGTCAGGCGCTGGAGGCTTATATGAACGGACCGAGAAAGACAGCCGAGCCTGCTGCCGGACACGAAGAAGCGCTCTTTATTTCTTTAAATAAGACACGTATTACAACTCGGTCTGTTGAGCGGCTGGTGAAGAAATATTCAAGACTTGTCACCACAGTCAAAAAAATAACCCCTCATAAGCTTCGAAGCACCTTCGGTACAGCGCTTTATCAGGAAACGGGGGATATTTATCTTGTGGCGGATACCCTTGGACATAAGGATGTCAACACCACCAAGAAACATTATGCAGCCATCGATGAACATAGACGCCGGATGGCTGCTAATGTTGTCAAACTCAGGGAAAGCTGAGTTTGAGACAGGATGTTAAGAATTGCCGCTATCTGACAGATGCGACTTTTTAGTTGCCAGAAACGGGAACATCTCTTCCACTGCGCAGACTTTATCGGCCAGGCAGACAAGCCAGGCCTCTCTGGATGCAGGAATTTGGGTGATATTCAGAGGCCACATATGGCTTCTGATAATCTCCTTTTCCAGATTGTTCAGAGGATAAACTTTCTCAGCATTTCTGATGGCAATGCTGGCATGCCGTGTTCCATGATGCCATGGCCCGAGATGCTCGTCCTTTATGTCATACAGATAATAGTCATGAAACATACAAGCTACAGCCAGCGCTTTTTCATTGACTGTGATATGCCATTTCTCTGCTAATTGATAGCTCATAACAGCGACATGTCTGCAATGCTCATAGGTTGTTGTGAACCGATGTTGTTTGAATTTTTTTAGCTGCTGCAGACAGTCTTTATGCAGCAGTTCATTTAAAATGTCCCAGTACATATAATCACTTCTTTTTACTAATCTACTAACTAATACCGAGAAAAAACGGGATTCATAGGGAAGTTCCGGGGACTGCAGAAGGGGATTGTTATTTCCCTTTGGAGGCTCTGCCTGTGTCACGCCGGATGCATTCTCTATTGAATCGGATTCACTGCCAGGGCCATCCGGCGAAAAAACGGGCGCTGTAGCTTCAGGGGATTGTTTGGTAATATCCGTCTGTGTGTTCTGTTGAGGAAACCGGCCGTTGTTGTCCTGAAGAATCGCCAGAATCCCGTCCGCATCCTGTACAATGCCGTGATAATTCAGGGTCTGCATCACTCTCGTATCCCCATATCTTTTCAAAAAGACGGTCAGATGAAATAACCTGTCCGGGGTTGGCCATTAAAAGTTCAAGCAGCTGAGATTCCTTATTGGTCAGCTGATATCGCATGATGTTTATCTCCTTCATTTCTTTTTCTCAATGATAGGTCATTTGAGCGGGAATGTCAAATTATTTTCTTTTCAGCGGCGGCCATACGGAAATAGATGCAGAAGGTGATGGTATTGATGCTAACGGAATCCTGACGGTTTCCGGCGGTGAAACTTATGTTTCCGGACCTACAGGTGATGGCAACGGTGCCCTTGATTATGAAACCGGTGCAGTCATTACAGGCGGTATTTTAGTTGCAGCAGGTTCTTCAGGCATGGCGGTGAATTTTGGTAATAATTCGATGCAGGGGTCTGTTCTGGTGAACATGGATCGTCAGGAGGCAGGAACAGATATCGTTCTGACAGATACATCAGGAACAGAGTTAATAAACTGGCAGACTTCTAAGAAATACACTTCCGTTGTGATTAGCTGTCCTGGAATTGCTCAGGGTGAAAGTTATACATTGAAAGCCGGAACATCCAAGACAACGGTTACTATGGATAGTTTGATATATGGTACAGGTAATACTATGGGAAGATAAAAATACGCACCCGGGAGTCTAGGCTCTTGGGTGCGTATGGCTGTATATATCCCGGATTCTTCCGGTGTTCATCTTAAGGTAAATCTGTGTCGTAGAAATATCGGAATGACCGAGCATTTCCTGAACGGAACGCAGATCAGCACCATTTTCAAGAAGATGCGCAGCAAAAGAATGACGCAACGTATGCGGTGTGATATCTGATTCAATGCCGGCCTTTGCAGCGTATTGTTTCAAAATCTTCCAAAATCCCTGCCGGCTCATTGGCTGCCCGCTGTAGTTTGGAAAGAGAATCGCGCTGCTGTCATCGGAAATCATGGCGGGACGTGCCTGCTTCAAATACTGACGCAGGGAAATGCGAGCAACACTGCCAATGGGAATGATGCGCTCTCTTCCACGCTCGGAACAGCGAATATAACCGGCCTGTACATTGATGTCATCAATTGTCAGGGAAACGAGCTCACTGACCCGGATGCCTGTTGCATACATCAACTCCAACATAGCCTTGTCACGAAGCTCCTTGTTATTGCGCCCAGCAGGCTGTTCCAGAAGCCTTGTTACTTCGGCAACAGTTAATACCTCCGGGGCCTTTTTCTCGATTTTCGGGGCCTTAAGCCTTGCTGCAGGGTTGCCCTGATGGTTCTCATATCGTTCAAGATAATCAAAAAAAGACTTCAGAGCGGCAATATTTCTTGAAATGGTGGATGTGGCAAACTGTCTCTGTTCCATCATGAGAATATAAGCATTCATGGTCGTCTCATTCACATCGGTCAGATCGACAACAGCCTGAGCGTCAAGAAAAGCCGCGAACTTCTCAAGATCCCGCTTGTAGGATAAAATGGTATTGCGGGAGGATTTCCTGACCGCTTCAAGATAATGTATAAAATTGTCTAATTGTTGTTCCATTGCTTTGCCGCCTCTTTAGTTTCTTAATAATATGAGTATTATTATAGTCAAATGTGAACAAAAAATCAAATTATTTTTTGTTATAAAAGTAATTGAATACCATATTGCAGTAAAACGGGATTAAAAGCCCATTCTACTGCCGTGCCGATTGTCCAGAGCAATAAACCGATAACGAGAAGGCGTTTGTTAATGGACAGCAGATGATCCGTAAAACCGGCAGTCATGCGCCAGGTCGCATAAAGAGCCGGGACATAAAAACAGACCTGAGGCAGGAGTCGGAAAATACACAAGATCAGGCCGGTGATACCGTATTCAAAAGCTGATAAAAGTCCCACAGTACCATAAATAAAACCGATATACCAGAAATACAGATGACAGAAGATTTTTCTTCTGGTTTTGAATGTCAGTGCAATAAGCAAATAAAAAGGAATACACCGGCATAGAAAAAGATAAATAAAAAATCCGCTGTCTGTTGTGAAATCCAGGATAAAGCGGTCATAATCTGACTGGCAGAAAAATGTTGAAGGAGAACTGCCCTGTGTCATCAGCAATAAAACAATTGATAGCAGTATGCCCATGGTCAGATCCAAAAGCCATGGATGAAAAAATAAATACGAACGAATAAAAATCCCCCCTGATTCAGCATAGTATATGCAAAATTCAGAGGGGATATGTGCATTGGCTCAAAATTCATGTAAATGGGACTACATATTTCTGCAGCGGTCACAGACGGCAGAAACTGCCTCAATCAAGCTGCTTCTGAAGCCGGAAGCTTCAAGTGCAGCAACAGCAGCAATGGTCGTTCCGCCCGGGGAGCAGACTTTGTCTTTGAGGACACCTGGATGCTCATCTGTTTCAAGAACCATCTTGGCGGAGCCTAAAACAGCCTGGGCAACAAATGTGTAGGCTTTGTCCCGAGGCATGCCGTATTTTACAACACCATCAGCTAATGCTTCAATCATCATATAGATGAAAGCCGGTGAACTTCCGCTGGCTGCGGTAACCGCATCCATAAGATTCTCAGGAACGGTTTCAGTCTTTCCGAAAGAAGTAAAGAACTGCATTAATTCCTGGCGTTCCGTATCTGAAAAAACATCCTCAGACCAGGAAAGACCTGTCATGCCTTCACCTACCATTGCCGGCGTATTTGGCATGGCACGGATAATACGCGCAGATGCACCGAGTGACTGCTTCAAATCTGCAATTGTATAGCTTGGCGCCAGAGAAATGATGATTCGTGAGTCATCAAGTACTGGCTGTATCTCTTTTAAAACACCGTCATAAAACTGCGGTTTGACAGCAAGAATAATGTATCTGGACTGTTCGGCGCATGCGCGGTTGCTGTCAACCCAAACAGCGCCGGTTTCCAGTGACAAAGCTTTGCCTTTGACAGCATCTTTTCTTGAGAAAGCAAGGGCGCTGGCGGGAAAAACAGACAGACATCCCTTGAGCATTGCTGATCCCATATTACCCATGCCGATAAAACCAAACTGATACATTGTCTTACGCCTTTCTTATTCGTCCCAGTTATGATATACGTTCTGAACGTCGTCGTCTTCATCAAGAAGATCAAGAATACGGTTCATTTTCTTAATATCATCTTCGTTTGTTAAAGTAGCCCATGTCTGAGGAACCATTGTTACCTCGGCCTCAGACATTGGAATGCCTTCTTTCTCAAGGGCATCACGTACAGCGCTGAAATCATCAGGATCTGTAATGATCTCATAAGAATCTTCTTCATCACTGAAATCTTCAGCACCTGCATCAAGGGCGATCATCATCAGATCATCAGCATCCATATCGCATTCTTCCTTGTCAATGATGATCTGGCCTTTCTTGTCAAACATGAAAGATACACAGCCACTTGTACCAATGGAACCGCCGCCCTTTGTGAAAGCACTTCTTACATTGGCAGCTGTACGGTTGCGGTTGTCAGTCAGTGTCTCTACGATAATGGCAACGCCGCTTGGACCATAGCCTTCATATGTATTATTCTCATAGTTAACAGAACCAAGGTCGCCTGCAGCCTTCTTGATACCACGTTCGATTGTATCGTTCGGCATGTTGTTGGCTTTCGCCTTGGCAATAACATCACGCAGTCTGCTGTTATTGTTCGGGTCTGAACCGCCCTCTTTAACAGCTACAGCCAATTCACGGCCGATAATTGTGAAAATCTTACCTTTAGCAGCATCATTCTTCTCTTTTTTATGCTTAATATTCGCAAATTTCGAATGTCCTGACATAATTACACTCCTATCTCGTACTAATAATATCAACCTATTTATTCTATCATTTGTTTCAGCAAGAATCAACCCGTAATTTTGGTAACCTTTACAAGGCTGATGGCGTTATCTTTGACATTCATGACTTTAAATGTATAGCCATCGATATCAATGCTGGCAAATTCATTATTCTGCGGAATATGTTCCAACTTGGAAATCAGAAGGCCGTTCAGTGTTTCAAAATTATCATCAAATGTAATGCCAAGAGTACGGGTGATGTCTTCTAATGGGGTCAGGCCTTTCATCAGATAGGCACCGCCGATAATCTGGATGTTGTCCTCATCGGGATCGTATTCATCGAGGATATTACCGACGATTTCTTCAAGAATATCTTCCATGGCTACAAGTCCGCAGGACTGACCGTATTCATCCACAACAATAGCCATATGCATCTTTTTAGCCTGCATTTCACGGAAAAGCGAATTGATATTCTGGGTATCCGGTACAAATACCGGTTTACGCATAACTTCTTTGATGGAGGCATCCGTTTCACCGCTGACAATCAGACGCATGACATCCTTTAAGTGGAGAATACCGATAATATTGTCTGTATCATTCTCAAAAACCGGATAACGGGAGTAGCGTTCCCGGGCCATGATTTCTGCGGCTTCGCTGAGGGAAAGACTGCAGTCCACGGCACAGATATGACGTCTGTGCGTCATAATATCAGAGACTTCCTTGTCATCGAACTTGAAAATGTTGCTGATCATCTCAGCTTCACTGGCTTCAATTACGCCCTGCTCATGTCCTTCGCTGACCATCATGATGATCTCCTCTTCTGTCACATTCTCCTCAATATCCTTCGGATTAATGCCGGCAAGGCGGACAAGAAGGCCGACAGAGCCATTGATGAGTGCAACAAAAGGTCTGCAGAGCGTACTGATCAGTGTCACGATACGAATGGCGGAATAAGCCCATTTCTCAGCATACTTAAAAGCCAGACGTTTTGGAAAAAGAATGCCGAAAACAGTGACAAAATAAATAATGATCAGACAGACGAGCAGGTGACTGATAACTGCAGCAGGCCAATACATCAACCGTGCCTGGGTCATCATGAGAAATGTCAGGTCCGTAAAGAAAGGCCGTGCAACAAATGCGCCGGCGATAATTGTCACGGCTGCACCGATCAGATCAATGGTACTCATAAAGGCAGCAGGCTGTCCGACAAAACGCAGAATCCTGGCAGCACGGCTGTCGCCTTCCTCTTTCTTCTTGGTCAAAACGGACTCATTGACAGCGGAAACAGCTACTTCTGTTCCGGTAAAAGCTGCATCAATTAACAATAAAATAATAAATATGACGATCCGTATAATGGGGTGTCCATCGTCCATGAAAATAATCTCTCCTTTTTGTAGTGTTTTATAAAAATATATCAGATTTGAAGTTGTTCGTCAAATAAAAAAGCTGTCCCTTTAAGAGACAGCCCCGGAATTATGTATCCAGTTCAAGACTGATGCTTAATGCACGGTCTACTTTTTTGAGAATTTCATTGTCCAGATGACAGACTTTTTGTTTCAGGCGTTTCTTGTCAATGGTACGCACCTGTTCAAGGAGAACAACGGAATTCTTGATAAGCCTGTATTTTTCAGCATCCAGTTCCACATGGGTAGGCAGCTTGGCCTTATTCATCCGTGATGTTATAGCAGCACAGATGACAGTCGGGCTGTGGCGGTTGCCGGTGTCATTCTGAATAATGAGTACTGGCCGTACCCCGCCCTGTTCTGAACCGATCACCGGCCGGAGATCAGCATAATAGATATCGCCTCTTTTAATAATCACGCATATCACACTCCTGATAAACTATAAGGCTATTATTCCCGTTTATCGGAAGTGTATTCATCAGGACTGCGAAAATCTCTGATTATCACCGAAGATAATTCACGATATCGACAACTTCACCGTCACGATAGTAAACACGCGGTACACGGCGATTGATATCGCATACAAATTCGTAATTAAAGGAATTGTTGATGGAGGCAACTTCTTCTACAGGAATGGATTCGCTGCCTTGAGAGCCCACAAGAACGACTTCATCGCCTTGTTTGATATCATAATCAGCATCTGTAACGTCAACCATCAGCTGATCCATACAGATACGGCCGATGATCGGCCAGGACTGACTGCCAATCAAAACGCGGCCTTTATTGGATAATGCTCTTGGATAGCCATCGCCGTATCCAATGGAAACAGTAGCAATTTTGGTTGGACGCTGACAGACATAAGTAGCTCCATATCCGACGGTGGTGCCCGGTTCCACGGTCTTTACATAGATGACATGGCTCTTCAGACGCATCACAGGTTCCAGTTTGATAACTTCTCTGTCAACTTCATCAGAAGGATACAGACCGTAGATAATAATGCCGGCACGGGCCATATTCATGCTCATGCCAGGGTATTTGATAATGGCTGCACTATTTGCACAATGTTTGATCGGAATATGAACGTCGTTTTTCTCAAGACGGTCGATGACGTTGTCAAAACGCTTCAGTTGTTTAAATGTCATATGATCATCTTCGCAGTCTGCACAGGCAAAATGTGTGAAAATACCGTCGATACGGATATTCTTAAGCAGAGAATTGATCATAACAATACCCTGAACAGTGGCCTCGATACTCTCAGCATCGGATTTGAAGCCGATTCTGCTCATTCCTGTATCCAGTTTAATATGCACATCGGCAACTGTGTGCATGGCGTTTGCAACAGCATCAAAATCTTTTGCCATGCTGTATGTAAAAATAGCAGGCATGATATGATGGGTGATCATATCTGCATACTGTTCTTTGGCAACAAAACCGAGAACAAGGATTGGCTGGATAATACCGTTATTTCGCAGTTCAATACCCTCATCAACAGTTGCAACAGCAAAACCGTAAGCGCCCATTGCAGCTAATTCACGGGCAAGGACAATAGAGCCATGGCCGTAGGCGTTTGTTTTGATGACACACATAAGCTTGGTATCACCGAGAACAGCCTGAATTTCCTGGATATTATGTTTCAGTGCGTCTAAATTAATCTCGGCGCAGGCACGATAAGTGTTTTTCATATTTTCCTCCAAATTAATCATTGCTTTTTAGTCTAAAGTGATCTCTTTCAATAATTCGGGGATAGCATTTAAAACATCAGAAGCTGTCATTGAATGAAATCCTTTGTTGAAAGCTGCCGTATCTCCTGCGCATCCATGAAGATAGACACCCAGACGGGCGGCTTCGGATAATGGCATGTGCTGGGCACAAAGCCCGGCAATGATTCCTGTAAGAATATCACCGCTTCCGCCTGTCGCCATGCCATTATTGCCTGATAAATTGATATATATTGTTTCGGAATTATCAATAATCATTGTTCTTGTATCTTTCGCAATACATATTACACCATATTCACGTGTAAATGTTTCACAAACTTGTACCAGATTTTCTTTAAGATATTGGATATTATGGCCAGTTAATCGTGAAAGTTCCTTCATATGAGGCGTAATGACCGTTGGAACCGTGGATTTTGACAGCCACTCCATGTTTTTTGACAGGATATTCAGTCCGTCAGCATCAATGATCAGAGGAATCTTGATATCCGAGGCTGTTACTGTTCTGACAATATTTTCGGAAGCAGCATTTTGACCAAGCCCCGGTCCAAGTATAATGGCCTGATAATTGTTCAGCTGATCGGAAAGCGCTGAAAGGTCAGGGGCTGTATCAGGATAAGTTTTCAAAACAGCTTCAGGCAAAAGTTGCTGAAGAATACAGCGATTACTCTCCGGAGTATAAAGTGTGACAAGCCCTGCCCCCATTCTGTATGCAGCAAGTGCGGAAAAATAAGCAGCGCCCGCCATATTCTTGCTGCCTGCGATAACCAGCACATGGCCGTAAGTTCCTTTGTGAGAGTCTGCATACCGTTTTGGAAGTCGTTTGTAATCTTCTTTGGTATAGGTGATGTATTGCAGACCTATGTATTCTGCAGCTGCCGGATCAAAACCGATATCCCGGCAGATGACTTTGCCGGCACAGGATGCACCGGGATAAAGAACAAGTCCCTTTTTGATATAGCCGAAGGTGACGGTTCTGTCTGCATGGACAGCGGTTCCCATGATCTGACCACTGTCGGTATGGATACCGGAAGGGGTATCTACAGCAATAACTTTGCTGCCGTTTTCGGATGCACTGTTGACGGCGGTGATCCAGTCCTTATAAGTGCCTGTCACAGGACGGTCAAGGCCGATACCAAAGATGGCATCGATGATTATATTATATGCGTCAAGGTCCGTGTCATTGCTGATCGGGACTGACAAATTCTCGGCAATAGACAACTGTTTCTGACAATCCGGTGACATCTTTTCTCTTAGGCCTGCGAAGAAAATCGTGACATCATATCCTCTGCTGTGAAGAATTCGTGCGGCAGCGATGCCGTCACCGCCATTGTTGCCGCTGCCACATACAGCTGCGATCCGGACAGCAGGAAGCTTCAGCTGTGCAGCCACTTGTGCAGTCTCTTCAGCAATGGTCAGGGAAGCCCGTTCCATAAGGACAAGAGATGGAATGCCGGTGTGTTCAATTGTATACGTATCAATGGCTTTGGCCTGTCTGCCTGTGACAAGATATTCCATAGTGCTTATCTCCTTTTAAACAGAAAATTAGCTGAAGAGCCAACCATTGACGCTTCAGCTAAAAATCAGTATCCAGTTCATTAATCATCCATATAGGAATGATAGCTGTATTTCTCTTTGCCGCGGTTGCGGAAGTTATAAGATAATGTCATCAGACTCTCGTCAAGATGGACATTCTTCACACAGACGTCATCTGACACATGCAGATCTGTTGGCGCAAAGTTCCAGATCGCGCGGATACCCCATTCTTCCAGCTGGCTGGCGATCGTACGCGCATTCTTCTTCGGAACGGTCAGCGTTGCAACGTGAATCTCATGGGTCTTGATAAATTCTTCCAGCTCGTCCACCATTTTGATCTCTATACCATGTACAGCGAGACCTTCAAGACGTGGGTTGGCATCAAAAATACCGATAACCTTAAAACCGATACGGTCAAAGTCATAGTTAGCCAATGCCTGACCAAGATTGCCGGCACCGATAATGATCATATTCTGGATTGTGTTCAATCCGAGAATCTTCCCGATTTCTTCGAAGAGATATTCGACGTTATAACCGTAGCCCTGCTGCCCGAATCCACCGAAATTGTTAAGATCCTGGCGGATCTGTGAAGCCGTCACTTTCATTCGGATACTTAATTCCTTTGACGAAATTCTAACAACATTATTCTCCAGTAATTCGCCCAAATATCTGTAATATCGTGGTAATCTACGGATTACTGCTGATGATATACCTCTTTCTGACATTTCAATCACTCCTGTTTTCTATATTTCGTATACGTATCTTCATTCTAACCATTTATACAGATAGAGATATGTACAAAAAATCTGATAATAAATTCACAATAGTCGATGCTATACATGTTTATTATAACGAAATGATATTTTATTGTCAATCAATGTTTTATTATAAACGTATGAATAAATGTAATAAACGTATTCCGTATTGTTTAATTCAAAGCTTGAAACAATTTCCATGAAACGTTATAATGAAAAGTAAAGTTTAAAAACAGGAGGAGTTTCATATGATACTATCTTGCCAGCAGATTAGTCTGGCCTTTGGAACAGAGGTTATTCTTGACAAGATTTCATTCCATATAGAAGAACATGAGAAAACAGCCATTGTCGGCATTAATGGTGCCGGCAAATCCACGTTGCTGAAGATTATTATGGGCGAACTGACACCGGATTCCGGTGAAGTGATTATCAGCAGAGGTAAGACCATTGGTTACCTGGCCCAGCATCAGGATATCCATTCAGAGGCAACAATTTATGAGGAAATGATGAAGGTCCGTGAGAATGTTGTGCGGATTTATGACAAGCTCCGTCAGCTTGAATTGGATATGAAGCATGCAGATGAGGATAAACTGCCAGAGATGTATGCAGCCTATGATCGCCTGAACCATGCCTTTGAGCAGGAAAATGGATATGCCCTTCAGAGTGAAGTGACCGGCGTATTAAAGGGACTGGGTTTTACTGAGGAGGATTTTAATAAGAAGGTATCTTCTCTCTCGGGAGGACAGAAAACGCGAATTTCCCTGGGACGTCTGCTTTTGACGAAACCGGATATTATTCTGCTGGATGAACCGACGAATCATTTGGATATGAAGGCGATTGCCTGGTTGGAGACATTTTTGCAGAATTATAAGGGTGCCGTGATCATTGTTGCCCATGACCGGTATTTTCTGGATCGTATTGTTACCAAGGTTGTTGAGATTGAGAACCATAAGGCGAGAATGTACAGCGGCAACTACTCTGCTTTTGCGGAGAAGAAAGCACAGATCCGGGATGCTGAATTGAAGGCCTGGATGAATCAGCAGCAGGAAATTAAACATCAGGAGGAAGTAATCGCCAAGCTGAAATCCTTTAATCGCGAGAAATCCATTAAACGTGCCGAGAGTCGTGAGAAGATGCTTGAGAAGACCGAACGTCTTGAAAAGCCTCAGGAAGTCAATGCCTATATGCATTTGTCCCTGATACCGGATGTGCAGAGCGGTAATGATGTGCTTCACATTGAAGGCCTGAGCAAAGCCTTTGGGGAGCAGCGTCTTTTCTCTAATATCGATATTGATATTAAACGTTCAGAAAAGGTGGCACTGATCGGGGATAATGGCACCGGCAAGACAACGATCCTGAAGATTATCAATCAGGTTATTCCTGCTGATAAAGGTCTTGTCCATTTGGGCAGTAATGTCCATATTGGTTATTATGATCAGGAACATCAGGTTCTGGATATGAATAAGACGATTTTTGATGAGATTTCCGATACATGGCCGTCTATG